>JAHFER010000311.1 GCA_023248365.1 Nitrospirota bacterium | reverse complement strand
CAGTGCCTCTGTGGTTAATTTTCATGTCCCTTTGTGAGCCCCGCTCATAACCGTTCATCAGGACTTGTACCCGCAATCTTTCTTAATACATACTAAACTGCTGCCCCCTGAACGACTCCGTTTTTCAACAAGGAATGCTGCGCCGCACTGCGGGCAAGGTTGTGATACAGGCTTATCCCATGTGGCAAACTTGCAGGCGGGATACTTAGTACATGAAAAAAACACCTTGCCCCTCTTGCTCCTCTTCTCTGTAATCTCTCCATCACATCCAGGCTCAGGGCACTTAACTCCTGTTGTAATCGCCTTTGTAGTTTTACACGTGGGATAGTTGGAACATGCAAGGAATCTTCCGAATCTCCCGCTTTTTATCATCATGGCTGAGCCGCATACCGGGCAAGTCTCATTTGTGGTCTCCTCTTTCACCACCTCAATCTTACCCTCTTCTCCACGCCTGAATTCCTTTGTACTCTTACATTCCGGATATGCTGAACATGCAAGGAAGTATCCTAATTTCCCCCATTTTATAATCATATTACTTCCGCACTTTTCACACTTTATATCTGTAGCCTCTTCTTCTGCCTTCAGATTCCTCATATCCTTCTTTGCCTTCTCAAGATGTATATCAAAGGGCTTATAAAAATCACCAACAGCCTCTCTCCATTCAAGCCTGCCCTCTTCTATCTCATCAAGCTCTTCTTCCATCTTTGCTGTAAATTTAACATCAATAAGCTCCTGAAAGTGTTCAACAAGCAGATCATTTACAAGCACACCGAGTTCAGTAGGATAAAATTTACCTTCTCTCTTTTCCACATATTTTCTATCCTGAATAGTGTAAATAATGGCGGCATACGTACTTGGACGGCCTATGCCTTTCTCTTCAAGCTCTTTAATTAATGATGCCTCGGTATATCTTGGCGGAGGCTGGGTAAAGTGCTGTTTCGGTTCAAGTGATATTAGATTAAGCCGTTCTCCTTCAGTTAACTGCGGTATAACACCCTCTTCAGCTTCATCACTGGAGATTTCAGATTCTTCCTTCTCTTCCTGATACAATTTCATAAAACCGGGGAATTTTATTGCAGAACCTGTAGCACGCAACTGGTATTCACCGGCAGTAATATCAACAGTTATTGTATCCATAATGGCAGGGTTCATCTGGCATGCAACAAACCTGTTCCATATTAACTTGTAGAGATTATAGGTGTCCCTGTCAACATACTCTTTTATCCTTTCAGGCGTATAATCAACAGAAGTAGGCCTGATTGCCTCATGAGCATCCTGACTCCCCTTTTTATTTTTATATTCAAGCGGCCTGTCGGGGAGATAGTCATTTCCAAAAGTGTCTTTTATATATTTCCTTGCATCCGTCTGGGCATCCTTTGATACACGGACTGAATCTGTACGCATATAGGTAATAAGTCCTGCAGGGCCTTCACTCCCTATCTCAATACCTTCATAAAGCTTCTGCGCTAACATCATAGTCTTCGAGGCAGTAAACCTCAGCTTTTTTGATGCCTCCTGCTGGAGTTTGCTTGTAGTAAAAGGCGCAGTGGGGTATCTCTTCTTTTCCTTCCTTTCAACGGAGCTTACAATATACTCACTGGCAGAAAGGGTTTCCCTTATCCTGTCAGCCTCCTGTTGATCAGGAATATTTATATCTTCGTTCCGGAATTTTATTAGTTTTATCTCAAACTGGGGAGGTATAGAACCCTCTACCATCGCGCCGATTGTCCAGTATTCCTTAGATACAAACTGTGAAATCTCCTTCTCCAGCTCGCATATAAGCCTTACAGCAACAGACTGAACCCGTCCGGCGCTGAGGCCACGGCGTACCTTTTCCCACAAAAGCGGACTCAGCTTGTAACCTACGATACGGTCCAGGATGCGCCTTGCCTGCTGGGCATTTACCTTGTTGTCATCAATCCTGCCGGGATGCTTAAGGGACTCTTTAATCGCCTTCTCAGTGATTTCATTGAAAAGTACACGGAAGATGTGTTCTTTCTTATCTTTCAACTCTTCAGCAATATGCCAGGCAATGGCCTCACCTTCACGATCAGGGTCAGGGGCCAGAAATATTGAAGATGCAGCCTTTGCCGCCTTTTTAATTTCCGTAAGTATCTTAGCCTTCCCCTTAATAGTCACATACTGGGGTGTAAAATTATTCTCCACATCAATACCAAATTTGCTCGCAGGAAGATCTTTAACATGACCCACTGAAGCAATAACAGTATATTTTTTCCCCAGATATTTTGTAATTGTCTTTGCCTTTGATGGTGATTCAACAATGATTAATGGTTTTGACATAAATTAATTTCCCCTATAGCTTTGCCTTAACATAACAACTCCCAGCCAACTGCTCTGCAACCCCTTTTATTTCAAGGTTAAGCAAAAGCTGCATCACTGTTCCGGGTCCAACTCCGCCCTCAATTATTATCTGGTCTATATGTTTAGGTTCCAGAGTTAGTATATTGTATATACTCTCTTCATCAGATGAAAGAGATATTTTTTCTAAAACAGAAGTACCTTTGATAACATTTTTTAATCCCGCCGTCAACAACTGTTCAAACTCTTCCAGAATATCTTCAGTACATGTTACTAATTTTGCACCTTGTTTAATAAGATTGTTTGTGCCCCTACTGACGGGTGAATTTATATTTCCCGGCACAGCAAACACCTCTCTCCCCTGCTCTAATGCAAACCTCACAGTAATCAGAGAGCCGCTTCTCTCGGCTGCCTCAACCACTACAGTACCAAGTGATAATCCGCTTATAATCC
>JAHFER010000036.1 GCA_023248365.1 Nitrospirota bacterium | reverse complement strand
GCACAACGTCGGATGCAGACTATATGATGCTGGTCTATGCCGATGATGATCCGGCCACTCCCACAGATGATACGGGTGCTGTATTAACTTCAAGCCAGTGGGGCTTGCAGGCCTTTGACAACAACGGCAATCCGTTGGATGCCGACGGCGGGGTCGTAAGCGTGAATCAATATGGCATTTCGACCGGAGCTACCCGCCCTGTGCAGTTCAACTGGGAATATTCGGATCCCAACAGCGGCAACAATTGGGGTTCCCAGCAGTTCCTCATGGATGACAACGGCACGTACAAACTGTTGTCGGATCCAGTCCAACTGCAGCCAGTCACTGTCAACGGAAAGAATTTGGCCTTGCAATTTGATGGCTGGATGCATGGTTTGCCGGATCTTTTCAACCAACTTTCCCAAAACAATTGGGTCATGACGTCGGATATCTCCGACAAGATTATAAATATTCCAGAGGGCACCTTAGTGACTGACAACGATGGTATTCAGTACTACGTCAAGCCATTGGAGATCAGCGAGTTCCTGAGCGTGGTGACCTCTGCAGCCGCAGGAAAGGAGTTTCCGGATATTACTGCGGCCAGTAGCGTGGATCTGACATCGGGTTTGCCCACATATGTGGAGCACAACATGGGCAGCGTACCAACAAAGTCGAATGGTGATCCGCTGGATGTGAAATACTCAGAAGGGAATCTCATGGAGGAATAACCGTTCGCAACGGAAAACAACACACAAATAGGCTTGTTCTATATTACCGGAGGTGCAGCATTGCACCTCCGGTTTTTATTTTTCTGCCATTATTCCGGAACAATTCTTCTATTTACTATTTAGTAAACTTGTTCTAACGTCTTCAAAAGCGCCTCTGCCTTATATAGGGTTTCATTGTATTCCTTATCAGGGTCTGAATCTGCGACTATACCTGCCCCTGCCTGAACATGTGCCCATCCGTCTTTTATAATAAATGTCCTTATAATAATATTCATATCCATATCTCCTGTATAGCTTATATAGCCAATAGAGCCTGTGTAAGGCCCTCTTGCTGTTGGTTCCAGTTCATCAATAATCTCCATACACCGGATCTTCGGAACACCAGTTATTGTTCCGCCGGGAAATACAGCTTTTATAAGATCAAATGCATCCAATTCCGGTTTAATCTCACCGGTAACATTTGAAACGATGTGAGTAACATGGGAGTAGGACTCTAATACCATGAATTCGTCTGCCTTCACACTCCCGTATCTGCATACACGCCCCAGGTCATTCCTTTCAAGGTCTACAAGCATTATATGTTCTGCCCGCTCTTTCTCATTTGTTATCAACTCACTTCTAAGCATTCCATTTTCTATGCCATCCTTCCCCCGCGGCCTTGTACCGGCAATGGGTCTTGTGTCTGTAATGCCCTTATTCAATCTGACAAGCCTCTCAGGGGATGAACTTACGAGCTGAAAACTTCCTGTATCAATAAAGGCTGAAAAAGGAGATGGATTAATCTCCCTCAATATCCTGTAAATGTTTAAAGGGTTTATCCCTTTTATATGAGCCGACAACCGTTGCGACAGATTGGTCTGAAATATATCGCCTGCGGATATATATTCCTTACACCTTCTGACCATATCAACATATTCCTTTTTCGTAAGATTTGAAACCATCCTGACCTTTGCCCCTGACTGACCTGTATTGAGCAGCGGTGTATCTGCCTTTATCCTGTTTTCTATAATTACAATCTGCTCCCAACTCTCTGAATCTCCTTGACCATGTTCATCTGACACTGCAATTATCCACCCCTTCTTTTCCTGATGGTCAAATGCAACCACCACATCCACAATCATAAAGACCATATCAGGGAGTTGCAGATCATCAGATGCAGTAACGGGGAGCTTTTCAAAATGATGCACTAAATCATATCCAAAATATCCGACAGCCCCTCCTATAAACGGAGGCAACCCGGGGCGCCGCTCTGTTTCTCTCTGCTTTATAAATGCTTTTAAAACTTCCATAGGGTTACCGCAAGTAAACCTGTTGTTCTGATTTTCTGAGATCTTAATATTATTCCCCTTGCTCTCAAATACAACAGCAGGATTGACACCTATAAAAGAATATCTTGAAGTGTTTAAACTGCCTCCAAGACTCTCGAGCAAAAAAGACGGACCGGAACTTTTTAACTTTAAATAGACATTAAAAGGATCGTGCCATGAGATTTCTCTATAGAGGATTTTCATTTTGATTATTATAACAGAAAGGTATATAATTTTTGAAACTGCAGAATTATTACATTCCATTTTTTGAGCAAAGTAAAAAACATGACCGACGCCAAAACAGAAAAATCTGATTACAATGCAGAAGATGATATAGATAGAAAAGACCGTATTAAACTTGCGGCTGATCTGGTTCAAACCCTGTCAAAGTCAGGGAAAACCCTAAAGATTTACCCTGAAACAAGCCCTGTAAGACAGAAGATAATAGATGAGTTAAATGAAAAATTTGCAAAGTTCCTGAATCAGTGCGGAGAATTAGATCTCAGAATACGACAGTTCGAGATAACTTATAATGATGAAGTTATATACTCAAATCCTTCCAAAGAAGAAAGCCTTGCCTTCAAATTTTATGGAGATGGCATAAGAAGTATAAGATTTACCGTGGGACTTGAAGAAAAAGAGATCCTCGACTTTATAGGCATTATATCCAGGAACTACTCTCTCGATGCACAGGATAATGACATTATTACGATGCTTTGGGAAAAGAACTTTGAAAATATACACCATACAGCAGTAGATTACAGAGAGGAACGGGAGATTGAAACAATAGCTCCTGAAGACTATATCCCATCAGAGAGTGGCAGCGGAAATTTGCAGTCTGTCTTTAATGCTGAAGTATCTAAGCATACTGCTGATACCGGAGATGACGGGGAGACAACACTTCAGGCAGCAGCCGGCGCAGAACTTGTAATAGAGGCAATATACAAAAAACCTATTAGTGAAATATTTATACTTACACAGGAGGAGATAGAGCAGATTCAGCAGGAGATGGAGACGGAAGAGGGAATGGATCTTGTGTCTGAGTTATTAGATATTCTCTTCCATATTCTTCAAATAGAAAAAGAACTTGATATATACACGGAGATATTAAAGAACATAACGGATACACTGAAAACATTTATCCTTTCGGGAGATTACCAGCGTGGACTACCAATCCTTACCACCCTTAAAGCACTGTCTAATGAAGAAAACAATTTTAGTCCTGTACATGCGCAAGAGGTTTATTCTGCCATAGATTCCTTGGGAGTAGAACAATTTATCCGCCAGCTTACCACATCAATAAACATGAATAAACTTATTGACACTACCCAGCTCTTTTCATTTCTTACAATGTTGAATAAGAACGCGATAGAGTCCATTTCAAATATGACAGGCACAATTGAACAGATAAAAATCAGGCGCCTTTACTGTGACGTACTTGCGCTGCTTGCCAGAGACAACATGGAACTGCTTATAAAAGGTCTGGAAGACAGCAACTGGTATGTAGTCAGAAACATTGTATACGTCCTTGGCAAGATAGGAAGTGCAGAGGCCATAAAATATCTAAGGAGGATAAAAAACCACTCAGAACCAAAAGTAAGGAAAGAAATCGTACATGCCGTTTCAGAGATTAATAGTGACGATGCAAAGGATTTGTTATCATATTATCTTGATGATAAAGACAGTTCAGTAAGGCTTACTGCTTTACAGAATATCGCCATTCACGGTTACAGAAAGGCAGTGCCATCAATATTAAATATAATTATTGGAGAAAATTTTGACACAAAAGATGCCTATGAGAAGAAAGAAATATTTGAGACACTCGGCATACTCAATTCCCCGCAGAGCATCTCTTATTTGAAAGATATACTTATGAAACGTGCAGGATTCTTCAGTAAAGCACGGATTGAAGAACAAAGGGCTTATGCAGCAATGGCACTAAAGAAGATGTCTATACCTGAAGCAAAAGACATGCTCAAAGAAGGGCTTTCACATCCGGACAAAAGTATAAGAAATATCTGCGAAGAAACATTAAAATACATGGAGAAGGAACAGAAATGAATGAAAAGCCTTCTATGGGAAAAAAGGACGCCTCTGGCAAAGAATTTATAAATAACCTCCATATCCTTATAAAGACAGCCCTTATACACGACTCTTCTAATATTGCTATTACTACCCCTTTAACAAAAACAATGGATTCCGTACATCTCCTTTTGGCAGGCAGGGACTCTTTTTCCCTGAGACTTATTCATGACAACCTGTTTATAAATGACACCAAGATCCGGGTAGATATAGAAAACTTCCTTGCCTCAATGTTCTTAACCGGAGAAATGAAAAAGAATAATACAGGTAAAATTACTTTTCATCTGCAGTTGTCTGCCAATGAACTGAGACAATTTGTATATGCCTTTATTTCTCCTGTTTCAAAGGCCCCGACATCCAATGAAACATTTGAAGATGTCCTGGACAAGCTGTCTTCTTATTCTATAAAAAATATCACTATTGACAGGTTACAGGAAGAAACAGGGTCTTTAGGGCAACCAGTTAGGACTACGCAGGAGATGGCTGCAAATATTTACTTTAAAACAATCTCCGTTGTCTCAGAGATTATGGACAGTACAAAATTAAAGAATGCGGCAAACATGACAAAGGCAAAAAGGCTCATCCAATCAATGGTTGACTTAATGCTTCAGGATGAGTCAACCATACTCGGCCTTACGACATTAAAGGCATATGATGAGTATACCTACAATCACTCTGTCAATGTTTCAATACTCTCATTAGCAATGGGACAGCGCCTTGGGTACAACAGGAAGGAATTGAGCGACCTCGGCATGGCTACACTGTTTCATGATATAGGAAAGATAGACATGCCTGTTGATCTTTTAAATAAACCCACTGATTTCACACCGGAAGAATGGCAGATAATCAGGAGGCACCCTGTTTACGGGGTAAAGACACTTCTCAAATTAAAGGGGCTTCAGGAGCGGGCAATAAAGATGGTTATGGTAAGTTTTGAGCATCATCTGAATTACGATTTGTCCGGCTATCCTAAACTCTTATCACCAAAGAGGGTGAGCCTTTTCGGAAGGATTGCAAGTATTACAGACTGTTATGATGCACTCACATCCTCAAGGGTTTATAACCGGAATCCGTTCCTTCCTGACAGGGCGCTCTTTTTCATGATGAAAAAGAGCGGCACTGCTTTTGATCCAACATTGCTGAAGATTTTTATCAATGTGGTGGGAATATACCCGGTGGGCACTCTTGTATTATTGAGCACTAATGAGCTTGGTCTTGTAATACAGGCAAACCCAAGCCCTGTTAATATACACCGTCCCTTAATAAAACTCATTACCGATCCTAAAGGCAATGAGATTGACGGTGATACGGTTGACCTTTCTAAACATGAAAATATAACGATTAAACGTTCCATTGACCACAGGAAATATGGTGTTGATGTGAGCAAATATTTTCTATAAAAATTTCGTATTGACAATGGCTGTATAATATCGTATAAATAATCAGTAATCATTACTATTACTAAAAATAAGGAGCTAACTAATGGGAATCCCCTCAAAGATTGATATTTCATTAAATACAGTGGGGCAGTTATGTCCAATGCCCATCATAATGACTTCAAAGAAGATTAAAGAGATGCAGAGTGGTGACGTTCTTGAAATACTTTCAGATGATGCAGGTATTAAAAAAGACATGCCTGCGTGGTGCTCTTCTACAAAAAATGAATATATAGGACTTATTGAGGAAGAAAGCATAATAAAGGTATATGTCCGAAAAAAATAAAAACATGCAGCGAAGATCAAAACAGCGGGAAGTTATACTGGAAGTATTAAGGGGGACAACCTCCCACCCTTCTGCAGAGCGGGTATATAAAGAAGTAAAAAAGGTGATTCCGAACATAAGCCTTGGAACAGTTTACAGAAATCTGAAGCTACTACAGTCAATAGAAAAGGTTTCTGAAATCGCCTGTAGTGGTAATGAAGGACGGTTCGATGGTAATCCCGGCCTCCATTATCACATAACGTGTCAGAAGTGCGGAAAGATAGGAGATGTGCATGGTATGATATTTAAAGAAATAGAAGACACTGTTGCAGAGGCAACAGGATTTAAGATTTTCAATCATTGCATAGGATTCACCGGCATCTGTCATGAATGCCAGAAACAATAACCAATGGACGTTCTTACATATGAATGTCTGATTATGGAGACTTGCATTCTTAATAAGGGTCTCTGTAAGCAATTCAAGAAAGGGAGGTATAAATATGTCACATGAAATAAAAAAGTTTGAGTTGGGAAAATTGGAGGGTTTGTCTGATAACCAGATCTCACAACACAAGGATATTTTATATGCAGGATACGTAAACAAGCTGAATGAGATCGAGGACAAACTGGGCACAGCAGACCGCTCAAAGGCCAATCAGATTTACAGTGAATACCGCGGATTAAAGGCAGATGAGACCTTTGCATTAAACGGTGTGGTATTACATGAGCTCTACTTTGAAAATCTTGGCGGCAGCGGTGGAAACCCTACAGGCAGGGTAGCAGAACTGATAAACCGTGATTTTGGTTCTTCTGAAAAGTGGATCGAAGATTTCAAGGCCTGCGGAATGGCCGTAAGAGGCTGGGTAATGCTGGCCTATAGCCTGTATGACAGCAAACTCCACAATTACGGTGCAGACGCCCATAATAACAATTATCCTGCAATGGCATGGCCTTTAGTTGTCATGGATGTATACGAACATGCCTACACCATTGACTACGGAGTAAAAAGACCGCCATATATTGAAACCTTCATGAAAAATATCAACTGGGATGCGGCAAACAAAAGATTGGAAAGGATTTCTAAAATAGTTTAAAAGATGATACCCATCACCCCCACTCTACCCCTCCCCCGTCACACACAAGGGGGAGGGAATAAAGGGAAGAATTACCTGCCGAGTGAGCTAATACCTGCGGCAAGTTTCTCCGCAATCTCTATAAATATCTTACTCTGAGGAGAATCAGGGTCTTCAATTAATGAGGGTATTCCTACGTCTCCGCCAACCCTTGTTTTCAGGTCTAAGGGTATCTCTCCAAGAAATGGGACTTCCCACTTCTTTGCGGCATTCTCTCCCCCGCCGTGACTGAATATCTCCGTTTTTTCATTGCAGTGAGGACATAAGAAATAGCTCATATTCTCTACTATTCCCAGAATAGGCACATTTAACTTCTGGAACATTGAAATCCCTCTGACAACATCAAGTAACGCCACGTCCTGTGGAGTAGTAACAATCACCGCCCCTGTTAACGGAACCTTCTGGGCAAGGGTCAGCTGAACATCGCCGGTTCCTGGAGGAAGATCCATCAACAGGTAATCAAGCTCACCCCACGCAACATCTGTAATAAGCTGTTCAACAGCCTTCATAACCATAGGCCCCCTCCAGATCAGCGGCGTATCTTCAGATATGAGAAATCCCAGGGACATAAGCCTGATACCGTATTTTTCTATCGGAATTAGCTTTTCATTTTTTATTTCAGGCTGTTCTTTTACACCCATCATAATGGGAATACTAGGACCATAAATATCAGTATCCAGCAACCCTACTCTCGCACCGGTGGCCGCAAGCGCTGTTGCAAGTCCTACGCAGACCGTAGACTTCCCGACCCCACCTTTACCGCTGGCAATTGCAATAATATTTTTAACACCCGGAAGTATTTCGTCCTTACCTTCCATCCTGTGAGAAACTACCTTTGAGGTAACTTCAACATGTACCTCACTGACCCCGTTAATACCTTTTACGGCATTCTCAGCAGCGGCTTTTAACTGTTCCTTCAAAGGACATGCCGGTGTTGTAAGTTCAAGAATAAAAGAAATCCTTCCCCCTTCTATATTCAAATCTTTGATAAACCCGAGTGAGACCACATCCTGTTTCAAATCAGGATCAATTACAACTCTGAGAGCATTCAGCACCTCTTCTTTTGTTATGGCCATAAGTACCTCCTGTTAATAAAATTAATAATGTTATTTAAACATAGGGCCACTTTGTGCGTCAATGATATTTGTCATAATAATGTAAAGAAGAAGATAGCGGAAAGGTTACTGGCTTAGAAAGGAACTTTGACGTTAAAACCTATAAAATATTTATCTATGATAAAGCTCGGAACCATACTATCCTTGCTTGTGTAGATGCGAAGGGCATTAAGTGAGGCCTGGGTAAGGGCAACAAGGAATATCGCCTCCCTCTTTATTCCTGTTGTTTCAGATATTCCTATTGGGTCAAACTTTCCATTTTGATACGGGCTGATGTAAAAGGCATATGTCGTATACCATAGAAAATCTGTCATACTGAAGAACATCAGCGCGTTATTGTAAGTCGTTCTGTCATGCTCTCTGTAACGTCTTAGTGCAAACTCAAATGTATAGCTTGATGCCAGTTCACCACCAAGATGATATGCTGGTTTTGACCTGTCGTCTATGTTGGTAACTGTGCTCAGTCCGAAGAAAAAACTGTTCCGGTCTTTTTTGAAAAAGGTAAGACTATTTCCTGCTGCACCTGCCTGACTTGCAACTAAATAGTGACCTGTCTCATGAATACTAAGGTTTGTCAGAAATGCAAGTCCAACCTGAGGAATGTCAGTATAATCTAAGGCTGAGGCATTGCCTGAACACACAGTCAATGAAAAAAAGACGACAATAATTATAAGTTTTAAATTTAACTTTTTCACTGTTGAGCCTGACCGGTTTGCTGAAACTTTAAAATGTTTATCGGCAACAGCGACTACATCTTTAAATGTATTACAGTGTCAATTGAATGCAGATTAATCCTTGACATGGGGTTGCCCGGCTCCTATCATAAGATTGTTTAAAATGGTTGATGGGTGGAAGGGTGAAGGATGATGAGTAAGAACCGGGTACATTTACCGTTAATGTTTATGGGGATGCTTTCTTTGATTGCCGCACTGTTAGGCGGACTATTGCGCATCGGCTGGCCTCTGCCTTCTGCCTTCCAAAATTTTTCCCAAAATTTTTCAATGTTACATGGCCCCCTCATGGTTTCAGGCTTTCTCGGCACACTGATAAGTTTGGAACGGGCTGTGGCATTAAAAAAGGGGTTTACCTACCTCGCACCTCTGCTGACAGGCATAGGCGCCATATTACTTATTACAGGTATTCTTCAACAGTATGGCCCGCTGTTAATTACCGCAGGAAGTTTCATCCTTGTAATAGTATTCATCTACATATACCGGATACAGGCCGGCCTTCACATTATAATTATGGGAATAGGTGCGCTTCTGTGGTTTGCAGGAAATCTCGCATGGATGAAAGGAGCGCCGGTCTCACAGGTCGTTATGTGGTGGGCAGGTTTTCTTGTCCTGACTATCGCCGGTGAGCGTCTTGAGTTAACCCGTTTACTTCAGCAACTGGTATCTGTAAAAACCCTCTTTATCATTGATGTTGCAATCTTCATAACAGGAATAATGTACACAGGAGTTAATTTTGAGTCCGGCATCCGCCTGACAGGTGTGGGGATGATTTTTTTATCCCTGTGGCTGATAAAATACGACATGGCAAGGAAGACCATACATCAGCAGGGCCTGCCCCGTTTTATTGCTGTCTGCCTCCTGTCCGGTTATGTATGGCTGTTAGTCAGCGGAATAACACTAATGTCCGCCGGAGGAGCTACAGCAGGGCCTCTTTATGATGCTATGCTGCATACCGTATTCTTAGGTTTTGTCTTTGTAATGATCTTCGGACATGCGCCAATAATTTTCCCGTCCGTATTAGGCAAACCCATGAATTTTCATCCGCGATTTTATATTCACCTTATCCTGCTTCACATATCACTGATACTGAGGATATTCGGAGACCTGACAAACCATATACCTGCACGTCAGTGGGGCGGGCTGTTTAATGTACTAGCTATACTTATCTTCTTTTTGAATACAATTTCCGCAGTGCTTTTTACTTCAAGGTCTAAATAAATGGGACTTTCTTAAAAAACTTGAAAAGACCATAAGTAAACACAGAGACACAGGGGCACAGAGATTTTTAAAATTTATAAAGAAAAACCATAAACAGTAAAACCAATTAGGTCTGATTTTATTAGGAAATTAAAATATTGGATTTCCTCTGTGTTTCAGTGCCTCTGTGGTTAATTAAATACTGTTTTTAACTAAAAGTTTCACTTCAAAACGCTTAACAGTCTTGGCACAAGCTGTTTTTTCCTTGAAAGGACGCCCTTGAGTTCAGCAAGATGGGCTGAAAGTATCGGATAGCCCATATGTGTAACAACAGATGTGTCACCAGTAAAAAGGAGAAG
>JAHFER010000310.1 GCA_023248365.1 Nitrospirota bacterium | reverse complement strand
GAGTTCCATATTACCTGTTCCCTTAAACTCTTCAAAGATAACATCATCCATCCTGCTACCTGTGTCAACAAGGGCCGTTGCAATAATTGTAAGACTCCCGCCGTCTTCTATATTACGGGCTGCACCAAAGAATCTCTTGGGGCGCTGGAGTGCATTTGAATCAAGTCCTCCTGAAAGCACCTTACCACTTGACGGTATAATTGAGTTATAGGCCCTTGCAAGTCGTGTAATACTATCGAGCAATATTACAACATCCTTATTATGTTCCACAAGCCTCTTGGCCTTTTCGCTAACCATTTCTGCTACCTGAACATGACGCTGAAGCGGCTCATCAAAGGTTGAGCTCACCACTTCCCCCTTGACCTGGCGCTGCATATCAGTCACTTCCTCCGGTCTCTCATCTATAAGAAGAACAATAAGGACAATTTCAGGGTGATTTACTGCAATAGCCTTTGCTATTGATTGCAGCAGCATGGTTTTACCTGTCCTTGGCGGCGCTACAATAAGACCTCTCTGCCCTTTACCTATAGGAGTAATAAGCTCCATGACCCTTGTAGAAAAATCATCATGATGATATTCAAGTTTAATCTTTTCTGTAGGAAATATAGGAGTAAGGTTATCAAAAAGAATCTTATCGCGTGCTATCTCAGGGTCTTCATAGTTGACAGATTCGACCTTGAGAAGTGCAAAGTATCTTTCAGATTCCTTTGGCGGCCTGATCTGACCTGAAACAGTGTCGCCGGTCCTAAGATTAAAACGCCGTATCTGCGACGGAGAAACATAAATATCATCAGGGCCCGGAAGATAATTATAGTCAGGGGCACGAAGAAACCCAAAACCATCAGGCAGTGTTTCAAGAACACCGGACCCGTATATAAAACCATTTTTCGCTGCCTGGGCCTGAAGGATAGCAAATATCAACTCCTGTTTCCGCATCCCTGCAGCGCCCTCAATCTCCATCTCCTTTGCTAAAGATGTAAGATCTCCTATATTTTTTTCTTTTAGTTCTGTGAGATTCATAAAAACTCCTTAAGATTATTTTAGGGTTAAAACATGATACAAAAATGTAAGGGATTCATTTAGTTATTTCAAAGGATAAAAATTTAATCCTGGGTATTCTGGAATTATAGGGTGTATGGAGCATTGATCGGTTCAATGTCAATCATTATTTAATCTGGTTTTATTTCCATTGGGGACCTTCATCATCATCCGGTGAGGTTAAAACAGGATCATTATTAAGTAGAACCCTTCTCCTTTTTCTAATTTACTTTTATTTTATATATAATGGTATGCACAAATATACTATCTATGGCATGTAGACCACTATATTATAAGATGTAAAGCAGGTTTGTCAATAGAAAAATTTATAGTGTATTTTATTGATAACTCATGGGAATTCATGTAGATTCATATGAAGGAGAATTTACAACATGCATAAACCGTCCTATCTTGCCCTTCTCGAAACAGGCGAACTCAGTAAACGCTCTGCAATCCTTGAAGATATTCTAAAAGATTGTACCCTTTGTCCCAGGGATTGCCATGTTGACCGGACAAACGATGAACATGGATTCTGCCGTTCGGCTTATCTTCCTGTGGTATCAAGCTACTGCGCCCATTTTGGTGAAGAGCCTGTGTTATCCGGCACAAGGGGTTCAGGAACCATATTTTTCGGGAACTGCAACATGCGATGTGTCTTCTGCCAGAACCACCAGATATCTCAACCCGGAAAGTCAATAAAGAAAAATGTGGTCAGTTTTGAACGGCTTGCTGAGATCATGCTGGAACTGCAATCAATGGGGTGTCACAACATCAATTTTGTTTCACCATCACACTTCGTTTCCCAGATTGTGAAGGCAGTGGAAATTGCAGCATTAAAGGGACTCAGCCTCCCTCTTGTCTACAACACTAATGGTTATGATTCTGTTAAGACTCTGAAACTTCTTGACGGGATAATCTCGATTTACCTGCCGGATATAAAATACAGTAATAATAACTTTGCAAGGCAGTACTCAAAAGCAAAAGATTATGTCAGATACAACAGGGCTGCTCTGATAGAGATGAAAAGACAGGTGGGTGACCTTGTGGTTGACACTGATGGCATTGCGGCCGGAGGGCTTATAATAAGGCACCTTGTTTTACCCAATGATCTATCAGACAGTCAGGAAAGCCTTAAATTTATCAGTGAAGAATTGGGACAGGAAACGTGGCTGAGCACGATGTCCCAGTATTTCCCGGCTCATAAAGCTGAACAATACCCGCTCCTTTCAAGGTCTTTAAGAGAACGTGAATATGAAAAGGTACTGGAATGGCTCGATAGTTTTGGTCTTGAGAATGGATGGGTACAGGACTATTCAAGCAGAGCTTACTACTGCCCTGATTTTGAAAGAGAACAACCCTTCGTAATAGAATAGGAAAAATCAACAGTAACCACTGACGAAGTATTGAAGTGCACATATTCTTTATTAAAAAGCATTGCAACATGCACATAATAAAATGCTGATTTATGAGCAGGCTGACATAGTTCTGCCTGGTTCCCTGACAGTTACCTCAATAAGTAATAGAAAATTTTACTGCTATGTACTGGAAAACAATAGGATCTCTTACAAAACTTGAATAAATCAACCAACATATTATAGAACTGGCAAAGGACTTGCAATTAAACTCTTACTAAGATATTAATTTAGAGAAACCATCAGTAATTGGCAACTCCGGGATGTTCTTACTTACATAATAATTCAAATCTAATCTTCTAATAATTCAAACCTAATCTGTTTCAATACAATTCGATACAGCCATCTTCTGT
>JAHFER010000309.1 GCA_023248365.1 Nitrospirota bacterium | reverse complement strand
GCTTCCTTACAGGTACAAAACCAGCATTGAGACGGTACGCAACAGGTGCACCAAATATAAATCCCCTCGATTCCATTGCAATTACCTTCTGCACACCCTCACCCTCATAAAAGCTCCCGATTTTATCAATCACCCTTTTAAAAGCCGCTGCATCCTTTAACAGGGTTGTAATATCATAAAACAGTATCCCCTCTTTTGGAAAATCAGGTATCTCCCGTATCCTGCTCTTCAAGTCCATACTAACGCTCCCTCCTTTTTGTCTTAATCATTATGATATTTCACTGACACTGACACTGACACTGTTCACTGCCTTACAACACTTCTTCCTTCCTGATCTTTTTATCTTTAATAATCCCTCTCAACTTTCCAAGAGAGGTTGCCTCTATCTGACGAATCCTCTCCCTTGTCAAACTGAACTCCTGACCTATTTCCTCAAGTGTCATAGGCTCTTGTCCTAACAACCCAAATCTCTTGCAAATAACATCCCTTTCCTTTGGTTTAAGCATATCTAACCATGTATCTATCTCATGCCTCATACTTATCCACTCTGCTATCTTTGCAGGTGAATTTATAGTACTGTCAGCAATAATATCCTTTAGATAACTCTCCTCGTGGTCCCCTACCGGAGTTTCAAGGGAATATGTCTTTCTGATAAGCTGCTTCAACTCTTCCACGTCTCCAGATGAGTTCTTCATCTTGTCTGCAATTTCCTGGACACTTGGTTCCCGCCCATATTCCTGAATTAATATCTCTACGACGGAAAGATATTTATTAATATGCTCAGCAACATGAACAGGGAGTCTTATGGTCTTGGTCTGATTTATTATTGCCCTTTCAATAGACTGTTTTATCCACCATGAGGCATATGTGCTGAATCTGAAGCCTTTTGTATGATCATATCTTTGAACAGCCTTCATTAACCCAAGGTTTCCCTCCTCTATTATGTCAGCCAGAGGAAGTCCCCTGTTTAAATACCTCTTCCCGATATTAACGACAAGCCTCAGATTAGCTTCAATCATTGTGTCTCTGGCCTTGTCATCTCCGTGCAATATGGCTTCAGCAAGTCTTTGTTCGTCCTGAAAGGTAAGCAGTGTGGCATGACTTATTTCATGGAGGTAGGATCTAATAACATCCAGGTCAGGCGTGTATTCTTTTTCCTTCTCTTCCTTCTCTTCTTCCTCTTCTGCATTTTCATCAGACTCAGGGACCTCAGGGGACTCAGAAACCTCAGGCTCTATTGCTAATTCTTCCGGCTCTTCAGCAAATCTATGAACATCAATAAATTCATTTGTAACCTGTTCTTCAACTTCCTTTTCTTCTTCCTCAAATACCTGGGAAACAGCCTTATCCTTTTTATCTCTCTTTTTTACCATAATGTTTCCTTACCCCAGGATTTTGGTCGGGGCGAGAGGATTTGAACCTCCGACTCCATCGTCCCGAACGATGTGCGCTACCAGGCTGCGCTACGCCCCGAAAAGAAAAATCGTTATTTTTATATTGCACTTTCTGTCGGGTTATTGTAATTTGTAAAGCACATAAATGTCAACAGAATCAAGCAGGCATGTTAAATTTATAAATTTTAATTGAAAATAAATTTATATTCTGACCCATTAGTACCAATTTTATTACGGCAATTTTGCCTATCTAATAAGGAGGTTAAATGGAAAGCACAAATATGCTCATTGCCCTGGTTATCGCATTTAGTATCTTAGGCCTTTTAGTTGCGGCTTATCTGGCTAAGTGGGTTATGGGGCACTCCACCGGCTCAGAAGCCATGCAGAAAATCTCAAATGCCATCAAGGAGGGCGCTGAAGCCTTCCTACGACGCCAAAACAAAACCATTTTAATTCTGGCTGTATTGTTAGCGGGGGTGTTGTTCATTGGCTACGGATTCATTCGCAGCCACCGTGCGTTTGACCCTGTTGGCAGTTCAATGGCCCTCGCAAGCTGGATAACATTATCTTTTATTTTAGGCGCCCTTTGCTCTGTATTTGCAGGTTATGTCGGAATGTGGGTATCTATTCGGAGCAATATCAGAACTGCACATGCAGCCCTTACGAGTTTGAATGACGCGTTAAGGATAGCCCTTCGCGGCGGAGCAGTTTCAGGTCTCCTGGTGGTGGCAATGAGCCTCCTGGGAGTCGCAGGACTCTTTGCACTTGTTAATACAGTAGGCGGTGTTGAACCCACCAAGGTCCCGCTCCTCATAGTAGGGTATGGATTCGGCGCCTCCTTCGTAGCCCTGTTTGCCCAGCTTGGCGGAGGGATATACACAAAGGCCGCTGATGTGGGCGCAGACTTAGTAGGTAAGGTTGAGGCAGGCATTCCTGAAGATGATCCGAGAAACCCTGCTGTTATTGCAGACCTTGTCGGTGACAACGTAGGTGATTGCGCCGGCCGTGGAGCTGACCTTTTTGAATCTACTGCTGCTGAAAATATCGGCGCCATGATACTTGGCGCTTCACTTGCTACTGCGGCTGATAAGGCTGGAATGGCCTTTTCTGTCGGTGTTGTTGGTGTAATGATGTTTCCGCTGATAGCCCGCGCCTTCGGAATCGTTGCATCTATCATAGGAATCATGTCAGTCAAAATGGATAAAGAAGAGAAGATGGACCCTATGAAGGCGCTTAACCGCGGCTACTATATAGCGGTTGTTCTTGCAATGGTGGCCTTTGCCGGCGCGAGCCGCTGGCTGCTTAACAGCCCTGCTGCTCCGGATGCATGGTGGCATTTCTTTCTGTGCGGGGTAGTTGGTGTAATAACTTCGGTGGCTTTTGTGTACATAACACAATACTATACTGAATATA
>JAHFER010000035.1:3629-10406 GCA_023248365.1 Nitrospirota bacterium | reverse complement strand
ATCAAAGGTTGGTTGAACAAGCCTGGTTTTGATCTTCCCTATACTTTAAGTAAGCATGCATCAGTAGCAGTTAATGTAAATGGTGACAACTATCTTTATGTAATAGGAGGCAACAGCGGTGATATCGGTAAACAGGAATTTCATAACGAGATCATATATTCAAAGATAGCAAGAGACGGGATTCCGGGACCCTGGAAGTATGCCTCAAATAATCTTCCTGTTTATTTAATAGACCATGCAGCAGTAAGTCTGAACAGGTATATTTTTGTTTTGGGAGGGAGGGACGGGGATGATAACAGTAAACCCGCATACAAAGCATTTTCCTCTGTATACTCTTATTATGTTAATGATGCGGGAGACCTTGATGTTATAAACGGGCAGCCCCTCCCCCCGTTGCCAACAGCTCTATTCCATCATGCTGTTGTGGCCGATACGACTTCAGGTAATATATATGTCAGCGGTGGTGCAAGCGGAGATACAGAGAACACAACTAACAGACATAACGATGTTTATTATCTTACCAGTACAACACCTTGACAAGGTTTTAATTCTTTTGCTATATGTTTAAGGTGTTTGTTTTTTAAACTAATGGGCTTCCAGAGGGCTTAATGATGAATTTAGAACTGTATAACAGGGCAGGATATAATAAGTTATCACATGTATTACCTGTCTTGTCCCTGTTATTTATCTGCATGATTGTTATTATGTTAACCTCAGTATCTGCTAATGCAGAAATATACACCTATGAAGATGAAAACGGTACAGTCCACTTTTCCAATGTTCCTACAGACCCCCAATATAAAATGATTATTCCTCCAGCGGTATCGAAACGGCTTCCATCGTATCTTGCTTTAAAAGGGGGTAAAGATACAAAGCAGTCTGATTTTAATAAATTAATTGAGTCGAAGTCATACAAGTATGGCCTTGATCCTGCGTTAGTAAAGGCCGTAATAGCCGTAGAATCAGATTTTAATCCTAATGCTGTTTCTGTTAAAGGGGCAAGGGGACTTATGCAGCTTATGCCGATGACAGCTAATGAACTGGGGGTATTTAATTCTTTTGATCCTGAGTCAAATATTGATGGAGGGACAAGATACCTGAGATACCTTTTAGACTATTTTAGCTGGGATGTAGACCTTGCTCTTGCGGCCTATAATGCCGGAATTATGCGGGTTATACAGAACACCGGTATCCCGCCAATCCCTGCTACACATGAGTACATCAGCAGGGTAAAGACCAATTATCGGAAGTACATACTACAATAAATAAGAAAATATTTATTCTCACACAAAGCCACGAAGCACACAAAGGAGGCTCTTACCAAAGTCTTAAAAAAGCCAATTTCGTCATTCCCACGAAAGTGGGAATCCAGTCTTTTCAGCATGTTGCAAAATCTCTGGATTCCCGTTTCCACGGGAATGACGACTTTTGCAAGAGTCTCTGTAGTTTTTATTTTTACTTTTTAATCTTTAATTTTGTATGCCTTACCTTCCCGCTCCACTCAGGAAAATCTTCTCTGTAATTTGCACCTACACTCTCTTTCCGTTTTAAAGCTGATAATATAATAAACCTTGCTGTCTGTAGCATGTTAAGAGTCTCTAATTCTTTTCTTGTAATCCCCTGTATTTCATAAGAAGATATCAGAGAGTCAATTTCTTTTATTCCCTGCTCTAATGAGTTTTTGGAACGTATTATTCCTGCGTTTTTCCACATTGTATTTTTAATCTCTTCTCTTATGCTGCCGGTTTTAGAATTTTTATGCGTACTATTATCGTCAGCAGAGTCAGGTTTTACGGTTTTTATTTTGATATCAGAATCCTTAATCCTGCGTTCCCTGAGTATCCTGACAGTATTTGCATATTCTGCTGCTGCAAGCCCAGTTCTTCTGCCAAATACAAGCCCTTCCAAAAGCGAATTAGATGCAAGCCTGTTTGCCCCGTGTACTCCTGTGCTCGCAACTTCACCAGCCGCAAAAAGTCCTGTAACCGTTGTACGTCCCCATCCATCAGTCTGTACGCCGCCTATCATAAAGTGGGCAGCAGGGCTCACCGGTATCATATCCTTTGTAATATCAATTCCATATTGCATACAGGCTTTGTAAGCGGTTGGGAAGCGTTCTTTCAGTACAGTCTGCTTTATGCGGGTAGCGTCAAGAAATACATAATCAGCATGGGTCTTTCCCATCTCGTGAATAATTGCCCGTGAGAGTTCATCCCGCGGAGCAAGTTCCCCAAGAGAGTGATAATTAGACATAAAGCGCCGTTTCTTTAAATTTCTCAATACAGCGCCTTCTCCCCTTAATGCCTCAGTAATCAAAAATGAAGGGGCATTGTTAAGTGAAAATGAAGTCGGGTGAAATTGAACGAACTCCATGTCTGAGAGTACAGCGCCTCCTCTGTATGCTATAGCAAAGCCATCTCCTGTTGCACCGGCGGGATTTGATGTGCGTGAATAGACATGTCCTGCCCCGCCGGTTGCAAGGATAGTGGCTTTGGCGAATACAGGGAATATCTCTCCGCTGTTTTCGTTTAACAGAACAGCCCCTGTACATACGCCATCTGTTATTATCAGATCAACAATAAAATGTTTTGGAAGTTTGGATATATTAGGATTCTCAATGGCCTTTTCCCTCAGCACCCTTACAATCTCTTCACCAGTAGAGTCTCTGAAGTGCAGTATCCTGCGCCTGCTGTGTGCCCCTTCAAGTCCGACAAGATATTTACCATTGCTCTTGTCAAACTTTACTCCCCATTCAATAATCTGTTTTACTAAGGCAGGGCCTTCTTCAACCAGCACTTTGACTGTCTGTTTCTTGCATAAACCGCTTCCTGCCTTGAGGGTGTCTTCAATATGAGATTCAAATGTGTCATCTTCTCCTGTAACAACGGCTATACCCCCCTGGGCATAACTTGAACTGCTTTCAAATGACCTGTCTTTTGTGACAATCAGTACTTTCCCGTACTGACTGAGTTCAATTGCACCCCTCAGTCCGGCAATACCGCTGCCTATGATAAGAAAATCAGTTTTCATCCAAAAAAACCTTTTCTCACACAAAGGCACGAAGGTCACAAAGAGGGTAAAAAAGAGCCAGGTAACAGCTTTTAAATTTTATAATTCTTCGTGTTCTTTGTGCCTTTGTGTGAATAATTTCATTCCCCTTTGTGAGCGGCAGAAATACCAAAGGGGCTGTCCCCTTTTATACCGATTACTCTAATCGTGTCTTCATATTGAAGCTGAAGCAGCATACTCCCTCCGGCTAAGAAAGTCTTCTCGTTTTCTTTCCATGTTCCATTCCAGTGTATAGTAACATCAACATTCCCTTTGTTGGTCTGTATTTTATCTACAAAAAACTTCATGTTTATATTATTAAATCTTGCAAAATCCTTTTGTATTGCATCTTTTGCATCCTTTGATAAATACTCCGGAGCAAACATGGATGTAACGCGTTCATCCCGTTGTTCGTACAGGTCTTTAAGTTTATTAACGTAGTCATGAATATTTCTTGTTTTTACAGCATCATTTGATAGAATTGCCTTACCGCCGCAGCCGGTAAGCGTAATTGCCGGTATCAGAGAGATGACAATCAAAGCAATAATTACCTTAATAGATGCAGGTATGGTTTTTAATAATTGTTCCTTGTATGCCATGGGTAACAAAACTAACATGGAAGCTATGCGGTAGTCAAGAAGACATTACCTTATTCATTATTTTAGCCGGCTCGATTCATTTATTACTAATGGTGTTGGAGTCTGAACTTTAGTTAGAATCATTTTTAACTGAAGATACCCTGAATGAAGGAGTTTTATACCCTTTAGGTAAATATTCATTTGGGATTGCGGTTATGTTCCCGTCTCTGAGAGAAGAGTAATGGGGGGACATAATCTCTACCCCGCCTTCATTAAATTTATCCTGTATATTCTGATGAAGGTCGGAATATATCTTTGCCATCAACTCCGGCCTGTCAGTATAAGCGTTAAGCTCATAGCTAACATAGAAATCATTGAGGCTTGTCTGTAAGATAAATGGAGGTGGTTTTTGCAAAATATTCTCAGTGGATTGGGCAGCCTGTATAAGCAATTCATGAACCTTCCTCCACGGCGCATCATATCCAATTGTCACAGTAGTGTTCAGGATAAGACCCGATTCCTGCTGGGATGAAGAACTGTAGTTTATTATATGGCTTCCTAACACCATCGAGTTTGGGATAGTAATATCAACATTTTTAATAGTACGAATCCTTGTAACAAGGATTGTCTTTTCCATTAAAGACTCGTAATGCCTTCACAAGGTTTAGCAGGACATTAGTTACCTGGGTGGCCGAGATTAACTCAAGGCTCTGGAATCTCAGTGAGTGAATGCGTGTCCCTCTCCATGATTCTATAAAACGGAATACTCTCTTAGAAAGTGTTCTTAAAATTACATAAAGCGCTATCAGAAAAGCCGTAGCAATTATGGCAAATATTGTTTCTAATAAGAGATGACTAATATTCCACTTTTCCAGAAACTGCAAATAGAAGTTCCCGATTATTTCGGTATTTTTTCCCGGCATTCTGCTTGTGATTTCTCCTTTCTTAACTTATGAAGCCCTGGTAGTATCAGGAAAAGAATTAATCAGGTATAGATGCCCCTTCCTGCTAATGCTGACAGGATGACAATTTGTATACTGATTGTCAAGAAACAATACACTTTATGGCGCCCTTATTTGAAAATTTATTTGACCTTATTTGACATTAAAATATCATCCTGATATGTTAGCCTCGGAACATAATCTTTATACTGAATAAATAATGATTTAACAGGCATAGTGGTACTATTAATGTTTACTGACCCCTGAATTCTATGGACTTATTAGCTCTAATAAATGATATTAATCCATTGGTAAGAAAGTTGATCGTACTTACAATATGGATTCTTCTAATTAGGGTACTGGTACGATTACTTCAATCCCTGATAGGGAAAAAGATATCTGATAGGTGGAATAAAGGGGGATGTTATTGATATTGGGGTGTTGCGCACCACACTTATGGAAATAGGCCAGTGGGTAGATGCTGATTTATACAATGGCAGGATTGTACGGATTGCCAACAGTTTTGTTTTTGGTGTACTCACGATGAAGTATGTTGGGATTAATTCTTTTGCGCATATTGTAGCGGCGTACTATGTATAAAAGGATAGAAGAACCAGCAGTCCTCTTTATAAGTATACTTAAATGGGTTTTCCTGGCTACCGTTATAGGCGTGATTATTGGTTTTGGAACAACAGCGTTCTTAAAGACATTGAAATGGGGCATAGTATTTACCAGTAATTATTCACTTTACTACTTTTCCCTTCCTGCAGCATTATTCCTTAGTGCAGCCATGGTAAAATATTTGCCCCATGATCATGATATAGAAAGTCATGGGACTGGAAAGGTTATTGAAGCAGTTCATAAGCGTGCAGGGAAACTGAAGGCAGCAGTGCTTCCGGTAGATCTTGTTGCAACCGTCATCACCATAGTTGCCGGCGGTTCCGCAGGTCAGGAAGGTCCTTGTGCTCAGATAGGGGCAGGACTCTCATCTATCTTTGCAGGCCTGTTCAGATTTGACGACAGTGATCGCAGGAAGCTGGTAATATGCGGCATCAGCGCAGGATTTGCCGCGGCCTTTGGCACACCAATAGCCGGCGCCATCTATGGGGTTGAGGTACTCTTTGTAGGGAGTATTTTGTATGATGTACTTCTGCCGTCATTTATTGCAGGAATTATAAGTTATCAGGTTTCATCAGCGCTGGGTATCCATTATTCGTATCACAACATAGGATTTGTCCACGTTTTCAGTAATGCCTTTTTTTTAAAGGTAGTTTTAGCCGGAATCTTTTTTGGAATCTCTTCACTTATACTTATAGAAATATTGGAATTCGGGAAGGGATTATCTAAGAGGATAACGGTATGGCTGCCACTGAGAAGTGCTGTCGGAGGCTTTGTTATCGTGGCTTTTGCCTTTTTATTCACTAGCAGGTATCTTGGTCTTGGACTGGAATCAATTGAGTTTTATTTAAAAGGCGGGAAGGCAGCCTGGTATGATTTTGGATTAAAATCTATTTTCACCAGTATTACACTAAACTTCGGAGGGAACGGCGGGATCATTACCCCGATATTTTTTGTCGGGTCTTCTGCAGGAAGCCTGTTTGCACAATTGATGAGGGAAGACATAACTACCTTTGCTGCAATCGGGATGGTGAGTCTTGTGGCAGGCGCATCCAATACCCCGATAGCTGCAAGTATTCTGGCAATGGAAATTTTTGGTCCCAAATTAGCGCCTTATGCTGCCATATCCTGTGTTATCAGCTTTCTAATGACCGGACATAGAAGCGTATATACATCTCAAGTCCTCGCCTTTACAAAATCTCTGTCTATTGAAGTGGAAACCGGGAAAGATTTGGAAAATACAAAAGGAGAGTTTAGTGCAAGAGGAAACTGGGTTACAACTGCAGCGTTAAATATTGCCAGGAAGATGAGGCTCAGGAGATATAAAAAGAAATAATAGATTAATTACATCTCACTATATTTTGTCATTAATCCTCGGCCTTTTTAGGGTAATAGCTTTTCTGAACCTGCGGTTTTATTCCGGTATTTCTTTTAGAGAAAAGACACCTTTACTGTGGGCGCCCTTTCTTCAGTGAAAAAAGCATCTCTGCCAATAGCCGGCGCAATAGGGGGAATGGTCGTCCCTGCTGTTATTTTTACTGTATTTAATGCCGGTGGTGAAGGCGCCAGGGGGTGGGGAATTCCTATGGCAA
>JAHFER010000035.1:0-3619 GCA_023248365.1 Nitrospirota bacterium | reverse complement strand
ATGTTCCTGGGGAATCTTATTTCTTTCAGTAAGAAAGCTTCGTACAGCATTGGCTCTCTCCCTTGCAAGCCTGTTTTCCTTTCTGCTGCGGGAAACGGGGTAGGACTCAATTACGATTCTCAGGGAACCATCCTTGCTGTAAATTTTATTTATATCAATAAGCATAGCCTGCATTTCTTTTGAAAGAGTTGCCTCTTCTCTGTTGAAAACCAGCAGGGGGAGAAATGGAATTGTTTCCACACTGAGATCTACAGGCTGGGCCATTGCATCCGAAAGTATCCTGCCAAGCCAGTGAACCTCTTCCTCTGACAATGGTTTATCCCTCTTTATCTTTAACACTATTGAAACAGGAATCTGTTTATAATGGAATCCTACAGAGAAATCTTCTATTGTTGATGGGGATATTATTTTTTCGATCTGTTCAGCCGACTTTTTGATAACGCTTATAGCATCCTCTCTCGTCTTCTTGATAATCTCCCCGGGCATCTTCGCTGGTGTAACGGACGGCAATATGGAATATTTAGCACCATCTTCCCTAAGTCCACCCGGATGAACCCGAACTTGCTCTACATATAGACTGACACTTTTTTTGAGGTAATTTCCAACCTTTTTCTGAATCTTTTCAATTTCTTTCTCCTTCAGGTAATCTACTGTATTGACAACAGCATTTATTTCCAATTGTCCTTCTTTATCCTCAAAATAACTAAAGGTGTTAAGATGGGATTGCTTCTCTATGTCAAATTCCTGTTTAAGCGAAAATTGTATATCCCGCCTCATGGTAACCTGTACAATAGATGTGTGGAGTGTATAAATAAGCGGAATGGATATAATAAGAAAAATAAATTTGATTCTCTCGGCGAACACAGAGATAACGTATTACGTAATGCCGAAAGACAAACTGCTGTGAAGGCAATTGAAGAAAACTGTGAAAAAGTATTAACGCCTTTACGTAGATTTGAACATGCGCTGCATCCATGGGTTTCATTTTTTATAATACCTCTTTTTGCGCTTGCAAATGCCGGTGTAACGCTTGCAGACATGAATATTCTCAAAGCATTGTTAAGCCCTGTTAGTCTTGGAATAATTACCGGGTTGTTTGTGGGCAAGCAAATAGGAATATTTGCGTTTTCGTTCTTGGCAGTAAAGTTTAAGTTAGCTTCTCTGATATTTCAAAGATTGGAGTTCCGACAGCCTCGGCGCTATCCGGCATTTTTGGCTATTTGTTCCTTAAAACAACACCGGACAAAATTCATGTAGGATTATAACATCCTGGAGGAAAGTTTTGTGTTGAAAATCCTATCTTCCACATTTCACTTTTTTTATTATCCGAGCAATCAACCATCTATAATCAAGCATATTAATGTAAAACGAATTTACTGCGTCCTTTTGCTTGAATTTTAATAAGTGATCTAAAATCTCAGATGCCGGTACAAACCATCCATTTTTAGAGGATAGATAGTCTATTCTTTCTTTAAATTGTCTGTTTATTAATCCATTTTGCTCAAGAAAACCATATGCAAAATGGGTGTAAGCAATACATAAACCATTTTCTTTTATTAACTTATCTATGTTTTTTTTAGAAATCAAATTATTAAATTCTGTTATTGTATGACCATCGGATGAACTAAACCAATAATTGCTGTATTTTTTATTTCTATCTCTATAAGGCATTAGAGGATCGTATTTGAGTGTGTTGGTACCTCCGAAAACCCGATTTCGAATATATTTGATGTGTGTTTTTGATAGGTCTCCCCAAAAATATTCACTTTCAATTTCATCGCCATAAAATCTTCGTTTTTGCCCTTTAAAAAGTTTAATAAGAAATCTTAAAATAGTTCCATATCTCTTATACCCCCAATAAATATTATCCGAATTTCCTGAATGATTAATGTGCAATGAGGGATATCTATTAAATTTTTCTTTGAAGATATTAAATCCTTGTATTATTTCATCTCTTCTAAAATCTCCACTACCAACATTATGGGATTGAATTTCAAATCCTTCACTTTCAAGTTTTAATAAAAATTCAAGATAGTCATTATCTTGAATTACTCCTCCTTTATAAACATCTCGTGATGGATAAACCCATGCTGTTTTTGTTGTTTTTATATTTTTACTTTTAAGATAATCATAAATGGGTTTTATTTTATCAATAGTTGAGTCATCAGTATCATCAATAATCGTAAATGCAAATTCTTTATTAAGTGGCCACATCATATTCTTGCTTTTTGACCCTGTTTTAAAAGAATTACGAAACGATTATTTTCCAGACCTGTATAAACATAATTATTGTTATAGCAGTAAGACCAATGCTTATATACCTTTTTATCTATTAAGATATTCCTCCTCTTCTTTGCTAAAATGTTGAAATTTTCCATATGTGCACAATAGGGTTTGCAATCAATATGCCGGAATTATTTGCTGCCTTAAATTTACAGCAAATATTGTGCAGGAGTAAGTAAACATGGGGCGTTGCACCTGTTTTGAACTTCTTTAACATAGAGTTTGTAAAGGATTGGCGGCGGTTATATAGGGGCGCTTTGCCACACTGGTGTGGCAGATTTGCTGAAACTTAGATTTCTAGTTGCCTTTATCATCTTCTTTATCTTTAATGGCGATGTTATATCGTTCAGCCATCCGGTACAAAGTTCTTCGGTCTATTCCGAGGATTCTTGCGGCTTCGCTTTTATTCCCTCCTGTCTCTTTGAGTACTTTTTTGAAATAACGTTTTTCAAGCTCCGCCAGTGTCATTAATTTAATGTCAGGCAGGTCATCATCAGCGGGGAAATTATACAGGATAGACTCAGGGAGATCTTCCGGCAGTATTATAGTATTAGTAGTGAGGGTTACAGCTCTTTCAACAGAATGTTGAAGTTCACGCACATTACCAGGCCATGAATACTGGCACATCATGTCCATGGCAGAGGAACTGAATGTTGAAACCTCCTTATTTACTTCAGCACAATATCTTTTTAAAAAATAATCTGCGAGAAGTGGTATATCCTCTTTTCGTTCACGTAAAGGCGGCAGAGTTATGGGGACAACCCGCAATCTGTACAACAAGTCTTCCCGAAAAAGTCCATGCCTCACCCTATGCTCAAGTGGTTGATTAGTAGCGGCAATTATTCTAACATCTATATGAACAGGCACATTGCTTCCTACACGTCTGATATCACGTTCCTGAATTACTCGCAGTAACTTGGCCTGAAGGGGCATACTCATATCCCCGATCTCATCCAGAAAACATGTGCCGCCTTCGGCCTCTTCAAACAAACCTTTCCTGGCAGTAAATGCCCCTGTAAATGCGCCCTTAACATGGCCGAAGAGCTCACTTTCAAGAAGCTGTTCCGGCAGGGCGGCACAATTCACAACCACAAATGGTTTTGAACGCCGCTGACCATTATAATGGATTGCCCTTGCAATTAGCTCCTTGCCTGTCCCGCTTTCCCCCTGGATCAGGACTGTACTGCTGCTGTTAATAACCAGAGCGACAGTTTTATATATCTCCATGATTGGCCGGCTGTGCCCTATTATCTGATCCAGTCCGTAGGTACTGGTCATTTCCTTTTGATATTGTTCATTCTCTTTCTGAATACGTTTTTGCATACGAGCCCGCTTA
>JAHFER010000308.1 GCA_023248365.1 Nitrospirota bacterium | reverse complement strand
GTTTGGGTCACTCGCCCGTGCCATTGCAACCGTTCCTACAACATGAGGTTTTTTATTAAATTCAGCAGGAAGCTTCACTCCGCTTCCGCCGGTTCCATTTCCCTTTGGATCCCCTCCCTGTATAACAAAACCAGGTTCAAACCTGTGGAAGGTAAGTCCATTATAAAAACCTGTCTCTATAAGATGCGAAATCCTCTCAACAGTCTTAGGGGCCACATCCGGATACATCTCAAAAACTATTGTCCCCTTCTCCATTTCTATTGTAGCTACTGGATTACTGCTCACCTTTTTTCCCCCTTCTTTTTCCTTTTTTTCTGCAGCAAACACAGTTACTGCAAAACACATTGATAATATAACAATAAATGAAAATACCTTCCTGATCATTTACCCACCCCTTTCTTACTTCTAAGTTCTGTCTTGCTTCTTGCTTCTTATTTCTTGCTTCTGACTTCTGACTTCGGGCGGGGACAAGCCCCTCCCCTACCTGCTTACCGCTCACGGCTTACTGTTTACTATTCACTGTTCACTGTCTTCGATACGCCCTCCTCTCTCTTTATTATTTCTTCTACAGTTTCAGGATACACTACTATATAACCTCTCTTGAGAGTCTGCAAGAAGATTTCATTCTCATCATAAAAATAGACCCACAACCGTCTTGTTGAAAACACAGGCATTGAGTAGGTAATCTGAGAGAAACCGTGCGGATTTAACTCTACCTTTTGCGCCTTTTCATCATAATACACCTTAATGGTACGTCTCTTATATTCATAATTCCATATCTTTATGGTAAATGTCGCCTTTTCTCCCAGATTATAAATCTCATTGTCTGATTGTACTGAAAAACCTAAGGGCGGTAGTGATGCCGGCTGGAAAGTAGCATTACGCCCTTGTCCGGGTCTTTTAACAGCATCTGATGTTACTGAAATGCCGGACAGCTTAAGCATCCCGGTATATATGAATATCTCATCCCATGTAGACCTCAAATGCATATATGCCCAATCAGTAAAAAACGTGCTTGCCATCACATTCCCTTTGCCGGATTTATATATTAGAAATACAGGCTGTCCGTTCACCCTTTTATTTATTGCTATTTTACTGTTACGCGGAAACACCGTAAAGAAACCATCTATATTTATATGGGGCTTTGCAGAAGTTACGCCTGAGACTATTGTACTGTGCTGAAGCAGGATAGCAGAATTTTCCACACTGCTCTGGTCCTCAAGCCAGCCATACCCCTGAAGAGATTCTCCGGCAGGGACAGGAAGAAGGGAATAATCTTTTCCAAGCCTCTGACAGAATGCAAATAAATTCCCCCCATACTCCACAAATCTATTCAAAGCAGTTTTAAACTTTTCAGGTTCTTTAAGTGATGATAGTCCGCCTGTTGGAATTATTAACAAAGTGATTGAAGATTGGTTTGAAATAAAATCCTTTTCTGAAACCACCTTAACAGGTAAATACAGCCCCATAAACATTGCAGCTTCCCTGCTGAATCCACTGTCTAAGATTGCAACTTTTGAATTTATATTCAGATTTGGCGAAATTTCTTCCAATTTTGCAGGATAGAGTGCATCTCCGAGGACAGTGGTTTCGTCAATTTCATCCCCTCCAGGATTGTCTAATGTTGCGGCAAAAGAATAATGCGAAGCAATTAAGAGACAAAAAATAAGAAAGCTAACAACCGCATGTCTGACCCTGAGGAACATAAGCAGATTATTCTCTTCTGTTAAATTGTACTTACTCTGTTATACAGGTCTACGATAAGCCCTTCACGTAATCCATTATCACTCACGATGATCTCATTGAAACCGAACCACTCCATCACCTTATCAACCAACACGACACCTGCTGCTATCAGATCTTCCCTGCCATCTTCAATCCCGGGTACAGCCTTCCTCATTTTTGAGGCCATAGGGAGAAGTTCCCTTCGGATAGTCTCAATCCCTTTCTTACTTATCTTATAGCCATTTACTTTCCTGGGATCATATACTGTCATCTTCTGCTCTACAGCAGCAAGTGTGGTCACAGTGCCTGCGGTCCCGACAAAGCCGGCGACTCTGTTATTACACAGGTCTTTAAAACTCTGCATAGTATTAAGACGCTCATCAATAGCCGCCTCTAATTCCTCTATCTCATTATTCCCGGGGGGGTCTGATTTTAAATATCGTTCCGTAAATCTTACAACTCCAAGATCCGTACTAACTTTGGCAATAATAGCGCCTTCAGATGCAAACACAAACTCCGTACTGCCGCCGCCAATATCCATTAAAAGGAAATCCCTGCCTTTTAAATCAAGCCCGGAAGATATACCCAGCATTGTAAGCCTTGCCTCTTCATCACCTGAAATTACATCTGCATCAAGCCCTGTCTCTGTCTTTACCTTTTTGATAAAATCAGCGCCGTTAGAAGCCTCCCTTACTGCACTTGTGGCCACTGCATAAATCCCATTCAGAGGATACTCACTGCATATCTTAGAAAACCTTTTCAGCACAGACAATGTACGCTCCATTGCAGTTGCCTTTAATCTGCCTGTACTGGAAATTTCTTCCCCGAGTCTTGTTATATGCCGTTCTGATTTAACCTTACGATATACACCGTCAGAAGAAAACTCCGCAATAAGTAATCTCAGCGTGTTTGTACCAATGTCTATACCAGCAAGAAGCAACTCTCACCTCTTTATATCAAACTCAAACTCATCCTCAAATCCGGATAACTCAACCCTTAATTTTAACCCCTTACCATATGTGATTGCCTTACGGAAATAGACAAAACCCCGCACCTGAGAATTAGGATATATGGAAGTTTCAGG
>JAHFER010000034.1 GCA_023248365.1 Nitrospirota bacterium | reverse complement strand
GTTTAAACAGGTCTCTGTTGTCAGGTGAGAAGTAGCCATCCCTTATCATGTCTAATACCTGCTTCAGTTCAGGGTTATTTTCGTAATAATGAAACGGGTTGTAACCTGATTTCCTGAGATTCATAAGCTCATCTACTGTGTATCCGAAGATAAAGATATTGTCTTTACCAACTTCCTCCATTATCTCTACATTAGCGCCGTCTAATGTGCCTATGGTCAAAGCCCCGTTCAGGGATAGCTTCATGTTACCGGTGCCCGAGGCCTCGGTACCTGCTGTTGAGATCTGCTCAGAGAGGTCCGCTGCCGGGATAATCTTTTCTGCAAGGGAGACATTGTAGTTGCTGAGGAATACCACCTTCAGTATATCCCCTGCCTCTTTGCTGTTGTTTACCATATCTGCCACTGAGTGGATTAATTTTATTATGAGCTTTGCCATCCAGTATGCAGGCGCCGCCTTCCCAGCGAATATAACGGTGCGTGGAGTAACTCCGGTTCCCCTGCCGCTCCTTATCCTGTTGTAAAGGGTTATGACGTGCAGAATGTTTAACAACTGCCTCTTGTACTCATGCATCCTCTTGATCTGGACGTCGAAGATTGAATCTGCATCAACAGTAATATCGTTTGTATGCCTTATGTAGGCCGCAAGCCTCTTCTTGTTCTCCTTTTTTACCTCAATCCACCTTTCCCTAAACTCCTTGTCTTCCGCCAGCAGAGCAATCTTCCTGAGTTCGTCAAGGTCTGTAACCCACTTGTCTCCTATTCTCTCTGTAATGAGATTAGACAAGGGCGGGTTTGCCTTTTTAAGCCATCTCCTGGGGGTAATGCCGTTGGTCTTGTTGTTAAACCTTTCCGGGTACATCTCATAAAAGTCCCTGAATAACCGTTCCTTCAGAATCTCGGTGTGAATAGCGGCTACCCCGTTTACGGAATGGCTTCCCACTATGGCGAGGTATGCCATCCTTATCATCTTTTCCTCCCCATCCTCAATCAGGGACATGTTCCTCATCTTCTCAAAGTCACCGGGAAACCGCCTGCTGACATCAGTCAAAAACCTTCTGTTTATCTCATAGATGATCTGGAGGTGTCTTGGCAGCAGGCTCTCAAACATGCTTACAGGCCATTTCTCAAGGGCCTCAGGCATTACGGTATGGTTTGTATAGGCAACGGTATTAAGCGATATCTGCCATGCCTTTTCCCAGGACAGTCCCTCGATGTCCACCAGTATTCTCATGAACTCAGGGATGGCTATGGCCGGGTGGGTATCATTCAACTGTACCGCCACCTTCCTGGCGAAGTCGTCTAATGATGCCCCTTTTTTTGTATATCTTCTTATGATATCCTGAAAGGTTGCGGAGACAAAGAAGTACTGCTGTTTCAGCCTCAGCACCCTCCCTTCCATGGTATGGTCCGCAGGGTAGAGTACCTTCGAGATACATTCTGTTTTTTCCTTCTCTTCAACCGCCTGAATATAATTACCGCTGTTGAAGAAGTTCAGGTCAAAGGCCCTTGTCGCCTTTGCAACCCATAGCCTCATGTTGATTACATTGTCATTCCTGTATCCGGGTATCGGCGTATCACAAGCCATAGCCATAATATCTTCAGTATCAATCCAATCGTTTCTCAGTTTCCCGTTTGTGTCGCTATACTGGTTTACCCTTCCATGGAAATGGACAGGGAAGAGATGATTGGGGCGTCCTATCTCCCAGGGGTTTCCGTACCTGAGCCAGTTGTCAGGAGACTCCACCTGATAACCATCCTTAACCCTCTGGAAAAATATACCGTATTCGTACCTTATGCCATATCCATAAGCCGGAATCCCCAACGTAGCCATGGAGTCTAAGAAGCAGGCGGCAAGGCGGCCAAGACCTCCATTTCCAAGCCCGGCGTCCCATTCCGCCTCCCTTATATCCTCCATCCTTTTTCCCAGGCTCTCCAGGGCCTTTGTGCATTCATCCTCAAGCCCAAGATTGATCATAGAGTTCCCAAGGGTCCTGCCTGTCAGAAATTCAAGCGAAAGGTAATATACCCTCTTGACATCCCTTTTGTAATAAGAAGACTGTGTCCTGACCCACCTTTCCATGAGTTTATCCCTTAAAGAGTAGGAAAGTCCGAGGTAATTATCAAAGGCACCGGCATAAGAAGGGTCCTTACCGAGACTTTGTTCTATATGTCTCATAACCGTTGATTTTAATCTCTCTGTTTCCTCTGCTTTAACTTTGTCATTTTTCATTCGTCTATCCCCTGTTTAATTTTTAATTATTACTGTATCCTTATTTTATTGTTTTTATCGGACAAATCCACCGATAAAACGACAAAACCAAAAAAGGAGAAAGAGAGATGACATCAAACCACATGACTCTGCCGCAGGAAGAGATTAATAAAATGAATGCATACTGGCGTGCCTGCAACTACCTGGCGGCCGGTATGATTTATTTATGCGACAATCCGCTGCTGAGCGAACCGCTCAAACCCGAACACATCAAGAACCGCTTGCTGGGACATTGGGGCGCGAGTCCGGGATTGAGTTTTACCTATATCCATCTCAACAGGCTGATCAATAAATACGGGCAGGAGGCCATCTTCCTTGCAGGACCAGGCCACGGTGCACCAGGTGTATTGGCGCCAGTCTATCTGGAAGGCACTTACAGTGAAATCTACCCGAACAAGGGCGAGGACGAGGACGGCATGCGCCGGTTCTTCAAGGAGTTCTCCTTTCCCGGCGGTATCGGCAGTCATTGTACTCCGGAAACTCCGGGCTCCATACACGAAGGGGGCGAACTCGGCTACAGTATCTCCCATGCTTTCGGAGCGGCATACGATAATCCTGATCTGCTGGTGGCAGTGATGGTGGGCGATGGAGAATCAGAGACAGCGCCGCTCGCCACATCCTGGCATTCCAATAAATTCCTGAACCCGATTCGTGATGGCGCAGTGCTGCCCATCCTGCATCTCAACGGCTACAAGATTAACAACCCGACAATCCTGTCGCGCATTTCTCACGAGGAACTGGAGAACCTGTTCAAAGGCTACGGATGGACACCGTATTTTGTTGAAGGAACCGATCCGGAAACCATGCATCAAACTATGGCCGTTACTATGGAACAATGCGTGCTGGAAATCCGCCGCATCCAGGAGGAGGCGCGCAGCAGCGGCAAACCAAACCGCCCGCGCTGGCCAATGATAGTGCTGCGCAGTCCTAAAGGCTGGACCGGACCTAAAGAGGTTGACGGACACAAGGTGGAAGGCTTCTGGCGTGCGCATCAGGTACCACTCGGTGATTTGAAAAAAACCGAACATTTCGCACAATTAGAGGCATGGCTCAGGAGTTATAAACCGGAAGAGTTGTTCGACGAAACCGGCCGGCTGATACCCGAACTCAAGGCACTCGCGCCCAAAGGCAGGCATCGCATGAGTGCAAACCTGCACGCTAACGGAGGTCAGTTACGCAAGGCACTGCACATGCCAGACTGCCGTGACTATTCAATTGCTGTGTCCAAGCCTGGCGCCACCACAGCGGAGAACACCCGTCCGCTTGGTAAGTTCCTGAGGGACATCATGCGCCACAACATGACCAATTTCCGAGTTTTCGGCCCGGACGAAAACAGCTCCAATAAATTAGATAACATATATGAAGTCAGTAAGAAGACCTGGCTCGCCGGCTACCTGCCGGAAGATGCCGATGGCGGCGAACTGTCGCCGGATGGGCGAGTGATGGAGATGCTCTCTGAGCATACACTGGAGGGCTGGCTGGAAGGCTACCTGCTTACAGGCCGCCATGGCTTCTTCTCTACTTACGAGGCTTTTGTTCATGTCATTGATTCGATGTTCAACCAGCATGCAAAGTGGTTAGCCATGTCCAAGGAAGTCCCCTGGCGCGCACCGGTATCTTCTCTTAATCTGCTCATCACATCCACTGTCTGGCGGCAGGATCACAACGGCTTCACTCACCAGGACCCGGGCTTTCTCGACTTAGTAGTAAACAAGAGTCCGGAGGTTACACGCATCTACTTACCGCCCGACGTCAACACTCTGCTTACGGTTTCCGAGCACTGCCTGAAGAGCACTGACTACATCAACGTCATCGTCTGCGACAAGCAGAAACACTTGCAGTACTTAGACATGGATGCGGCGGTTAAGCACTGCACCAAGGGCATCGGCATCTGGGACTGGGCAAGCAATGATCAGGGCATAGAGCCTGACGTTGTGATGGCCAGCGCCGGCGATATACCTACAAAGGAGGCTCTGGCGGCCGTTGTCCTGCTGCGTGAGAATTTCCCAGGGCTCAGGATTCGTTTCATCAATGTTGTAGACCTTTATAAGCTGACACCCGCTACTGAACACCCGCACGGGATGTCAGACAAGGATTTCGACAGCCTGTTCACGCTCGATAAACCCATCATCTTCAACTTCCATGGCTACCCCTGGCTAATCCACCGCCTTGCCTACCGCCGTAATAACCACAGGAACATGCACGTTCGCGGCTACAAAGAAAAGGGCAGCATCAACACGCCGCTGGAACTTGCCATTCAGAATGAGATTGACCGTTTCAGTTTAGTTGTGGATGTAATTGACCGTATCCCAGCCCTGCGTGTAGCGGGCGCCCATGTGAAGCAAAAGATGCGTGATAATCAGATCGAATGCCGCAACTACGCTTACGAGCATGGCATTGATTTACCTGAGGTTGACGGATGGACATGGCCATATTAAGCAAGTCTATTCTGACCATCAACAGCGGGTCATCTTCCATCAAGGCGAGCTTTTTTTCTGCTGATGGCTCCCGCCGCAATTTCCGTTATGAACACCTGCATGAACACAAGGGGGCATTCGACCAGCTCATGCTGGATCTGGCTGGTGATACGCCTGATATCGTGGGACATAGATTTGTACACGGTGGTGATATTGTTGATCCTGCAAGATTAGTCAATGCCGACGAGCGTGCCCGGTTAGAAGGGCTGATTCATCTTGCGCCCCTGCATTTGCCCGGCAATCTGATAGGATTGGATTTGTGCATACAACATTTCCGTTTAAATGTCCCGCAGGTCGCCTGCTTTGATACGGCGTTTCATGCCACTATGCCGGATGTTGCCAGGCGTCTCCCCATTCCACACGAACTGGGTCTGCGGCGCTTCGGTTTTCATGGACTCAATTACGCATACATCGCAAAAGTTCTGCCTGAGGTTTTGGGTGAGACTGCTTACGGAAAAGTTGTCGTAGCACATCTTGGCAACGGAGCAAGCCTTTGCCTGATGGAAAATCTGAAATCTGTGGACACCACTATGGGTTATACACCAGCAGGCGGCATTCCAATGGGCACAAGGAGCGGCGACCTCGATCCCGGTGTAATGCTGGAGTTGGCAAAGCTTTACAACATTGAAGAATTGAGCGACATGGTATTTCACAAGATGGGGCTTATTGCCCTATCCAATGGCGAAAGTTCTGAAATGAACGCACTGGTTTCCAGCAACAGTAAACATGCAAAATTCGCAATCTCGTATTTTTGCCGCCAGGTGCGCGCCGCTATTGGCGGCTATGCAGCCAAGGCCGGAGGCATTGATGCCATCGTGTTCTCAGGCGGGATAGGAGAACATTCCCCGAAAATTCGCACAGAGATTTGCGATCCTCTGGCATTTCTTGGATTCGAATTAGACATGGCCGCCAACCAAGCCGGTCTGAACAGAATTGAGAATATTGCTTCAAAACCCATAATGGTTATCCCCGCTGATGAGGAAGAAATGATCCGCGATCTTTGCCAAAAATATTTAAAACCGCCCAAATAGCGCATAGCTGTTCTTAAATCAATTCAAGCATATTCTGTTTCAACATCCACATAATATTGTAATGCACATCATCTCTTTTATAACCATCCCTTTGCATTATATTACTAATCAATTGATTAATATTACTCCCTTCTTTACAAGCAGATATAGCGCTCATAACAATCCTGCCGATGATTATGCCTGTCAGGTCCTGATAGATAGGAAATGTGAACTGGCCGCTTAATATCCGGCTTCCGAAAGATGTTGTTTTTACCATACTGTCACCTTCAATAACACCTGTTGGATATTGCCGGAAGATTGAAAAATAATCTAATTGAAATGGATCTTTAATCTGAGCCGGGCTGTCATCTTTCTGAGCTATAGAATACAATTCCTGCCAGAGGTCTTCATACTGCTTTATTACTACCTTCCATGCGAATTCTCTTCTGGCCTTTTCTAATGCCCTGTGTCCCATTTCTTCCCTGAGATTCTGATTCAGGAGAAGTTCTGTAATGTAATCTGCCATCAGCTTTACATCAATGAAAAGAGACTGGGCATAAAAAAGATGATACACAGGCCTGAATAATACAGGTGTGAGTTGTGAAAGAAGATCATGCCCCTTCATCCAGTATGTTGGAACTTTATAGCCTGTTTCACCATGCACAACAAGGTCTTTATATCCGTCAAAATCACTGACAACTACCGGCTTCCCTGCGGCCATAGCCTCAATTACACTGAGGCCGAAGGTTTCCTGTAAATTATCACTTGGAGAAACAAACACATCAGAAGCTGCGTAAAGAAGTGTTTTCTCAGCATCAGAAAAATCCTTAATAAATTGCACTGACCGGCCTATTCCTAAATTATCAGCGAAATCCTTTAATATCTGAATATAATTAAGCTCATCCATTCCTGCCAGAATTAATAGGGCATTCCGTGGTTTAATCCTTTCCAGTACCATTTTGAAGGCATTAAGCAGGGGATACAGATCCATCTTGGTATAAACTGAAAACCTCCCCACTCCCAAAACAATAAAATCATCAGGCGGTAGTTTTAACCTGAGCCTTGCTGAAGCTTTATCCACACCCTGAAAACGCTCTACATCTATTCCAAGAGGTATCTGGTCAAATCGTCCCTTATATTCAACTTTACCGCCTGAACTTTCAGAAAGGTTGTCCTTCAGCATCTCCATAATCTTAGTCATAACATCTTTAGCGCCACGACTTGTACAGATAATAGAGTCATAAGGTCTGGTACCTCCAAAGAGCATCTGTGCAAAATTAGAAAAATTCTCCCTGTAGCTTATAGAATGAGTAATGCCTGTAATTGGAAACTTACTCTGTGAAAACCTGTTCCGGATATAGGAGAGGGAAGGAAAGTAGGTCATGAAATCACTGTGATGAAATACGTTATACTTGATGTTTTTTAATTTCTCTTCAATAGAAAATGGGAAGGATAATTTAATTCTTTTTAAAATACCTTCTTCTAATCCCATCTTTTTAAAGGCGTTATTAAGATGACCGGAGATGGTATCATGTGACATGAAAAAATGATATTCATCAAAAGAACCGTATCTAAGTAGAGCTGTTAGAAATTCGAGATTGGCAACATGCCTTCCTAACATGAGATCTTTATTGTCTGATTCGACAAAACTGTCTAATGTGCCAAAGATCACAAACTATTTCTCCATGACAGGTATAGCGGCTGTAATGCTTAATTTGGAATTAAGTCGTGGAAGTACCGCATTGGAAGTGTTATTTAATAACGGACTACGAACCTGATATTCCTCTCCTGTAAGGACAATCTGTTTGGCTTCTCTTGTCCTTAAATTTACAACAATAGGCCCCTGTAAATTTGCCGTCATATTTTCAGGGTTACCCTGCGGAATTGTTACAATAGCTATTATACCCCGATCAGATAGATTGATTATACCAAGTTCCTTCAAATCCTGTTGATTTATAACGGGTGTGTAATCCGGACGAAACACCACAGGATCCGTGATTACAAAGGCAAGGTCAGGATTATCAACAGCCTGAAGCCACTTAAAAGGTATGTCAGGCTTATTAAGATGGTTTAATACGATATATCTTTTGATGCCCGGAAAGCCCAATATACCGTGTGGGAAACGAATTATCTTTTCTTCCTCTATCTCAATTTCACCGAACCTTTTTGTGTATACTTTAAACAAATAATACTCCTTTCGGTTGCCACTCTCCCCACTCTCAATTGAGGAGGGCAGTTATTTTTTATCAGTCCATAGGTTGAAAAGTTTTTGTAAGTAATCAGGCGTAGCAGATGCTGCTGTTATGTTCTCAGATTTAATTCTCTCATAAACCTCGTCCCTGTGAACCTGAATATACTGCGGCGCTTCTATTCCTATCCTGACCTGATTTCCTTTTATTTCAAGGAGTACAACCTTTATTTCATCGCCTATCCTTATCCCCTCTCCTGACTTCCTTGTCAATATAAGCATATATGCACCCTCCCTGGCGCTGTTAATCTTATTATTTAAGAAAACTCATAATAGATTGCTGAAGTACCCTTGAAACAATTGACCTTGAAGCTTCTACTATATTTTGCTGCAATGTCAATTGTGTAATAACCTTTGTCAGATCTGCATCTTCTGTCTGACTCTTAAAATCGGTCAGATCAATATTGAGTCTGCTCAAATAGGTCTTTACGACATCTAATCTGTTTGTCTTTGCACCAACCTCTGCCCTGGCATTGTTCAACTGTTCCAGTGAGGCATCAAGATTAGTCATAGCATTCCCAATACCGGCAGTGTCATTATTATCAAGGGCAGACTTAAGATTATTCAATGACCCTATAATATTTGTCCCATACGCAGATGAACCGAAAACAGTGTACCCGGGCATATTTGCCTCAACTGTTGACCCGGCGTTCACCTCAACCTTCATATAACCGCCGGGATATGTTCCATTGTACGTACCATCTGAACTATAAGGCGGTGTGTTTATATTATGACCTGCAAATATATATTTGCCGTTTACCTGAGTATTTGCTATCTGTAATACCTGCTGACTTATCTGGTCCACTTCTTTTGAAATTGCTGCCCTGTCTGAACTGCTGTTTAATGCGTTGGACGCCTGCACGGCAAGTTCTTTAGCCCTCTGAACAACGTCCTGAACATTGGCAATTGCTGATTCTGTAGCAGTCAAACCGGAGTTTATACTATCCACATTTCTCTGATACTGTTCCACCTTTGATATTGCAGTATTATAATCAATTACTTTCATAACCCCTGCCGGGTCATCAGACGGGCTTAATATCTTTTTTCCGCTGGATGCACTCTCCTGCAATTTCAGCATTTTCTCTAACCCTGCCTGAAGGTCATTTGTAATTGTATTATATAAACCCTTTTCTGAAACACGCATTATTATTTCACCATCCCTATTAACGTCTGCAATAATTCATCACCTATTGTTACAAGCCTTGCAGATGCCTCGTAGGCACGCTGAAATTTCATTATGTTCGTCATCTCCTCATCCAATGACACGCCTGATACAGAGTCTCTCATATTCTGTGTTTGTTTCATGGAGTAATCCTGAGCAGCAAATGAACTGCTTGCATTCTGGGAGTCAGCGCCAATTGCACCCACTATGGAACTGTAATACCCGCTAAAAGTAGAGTTTCCATCTAATGTTAATTTATCCTGAAGCTGGGAAATTGCGACGGCATTGCTATTATCCCCTGTATTGCTCGTCCCAACAGAAGCTGCAGCTATCTTGCCTGTTTCAGATGTCGTTAAAGCGACCTTCAGATTCTTTGCCGCATCTTTATAGGCACTTACAGAAAATGTATCTCCATCAGCATGAGCCCCTATTATATTAAAAGAAAGCCCCTCAAAGGTTAAAACAGCGGGATCGGCATAGACATTTGATTGTAAATTGTTTGTGGTCTTATTTTTAATAATATAACTTCCGTTTGAAAAGGTAAGTTCATAATTCTGATATGTCAGCTTTGTTGGATCATCAATGGAAACATTTACACCACTTTTATTACTGTTTGCACTTCCTGCACTTACAGAAGCTGCGTCACCAGCTTCTAAGGCAGGTGTAAAAAGATTCAAACCAGTAGAACCGTCAAGCCCGAATCCTGTTCTGTGAACCTGATTTATCTCATTTGCGAATGAGGCTGCAAACCTGTCAATTTTATCAATAACTCCTGATGTTGTTGTATCCCTTATTGTTATCAAACCCTTCAGCTTACCGTCTGATATACTGTTTGTTATATCAGGACTGTTACTGCCCGATGGATTATAAACTACATTATAATAACCATTATTGTCAGCATTATTTTTTACACCTAAATTCCATGAGTTTCCTTTATCCACCAGAAGGGCAGAACCGGCGCCTATTACTGAGATCTGTCCGTTTGAATTTTCATAAGACTGAATATTTATATTTCCTGCAAGGTCGTTCAGGAGCTGTCCCCTCTTATCCCTTAAGTCATTTGCATTCTGACCAACATTCTCTGCCTCGCTTATCTTAACATTTAAATCAGCAATTTGTGACGTCAGGCTATTTATGTTAGTTACTGTCTGGCTTATCTGGGAATTCATATCCTTCTGCAACTGGACAAGGTTTGAATAAGTATTATTTACAGTATCAGCAAATGCGCCTGCTTTTGAAAGAAGTGA
>JAHFER010000307.1 GCA_023248365.1 Nitrospirota bacterium | reverse complement strand
TTATGGAACTTGTTAATAATATTTATCTTATACCTCTTATACCGGTTGATAACCGTTCAGGCGACAAACCATTTTTATATGTAATGAAAGAGGCGTTGGATAATACTGTTCTTATGCTGTATCCATTTGCCCCGCATATATCTGAAGAGATGTGGGAGATGTTAGGGCATAATACATCTGTTGCAAAAACTCCATGGCCTGTATACTGCACAGAGATTGCACAGGAAGAAGAGAAGTTAATAGTTATTCAGATTAACGGGAAGGTAAGAAGTAAGATGACTGTTTCTGCTGATACAGATGAGGAGGCCATAAGAAACATGGCGCTTAAGGATGAGAGGATTAAGGGCCTGCTTGGTGATAATGCTCCTAAAAAGGTCTTTGTGGTTAAAGACAAACTTGTTAATATTGTGGTGTAATGAAGTCAGTCTGCCCATTTATAATTATTATTTTTCTTCTCTTGTCATCCTGTGGATACCAGTTTGCAGAGAGAGGCGCACATATCCCTTCAACCGTAAGGTCAATCTCCATACCGGTATTTGAAAACAAGACAATGGAACCTGTAATTGAAGAAGAGATTACATCAGAGGTTATCAGAGGATTTATTAATGACAGACGGCTTGAGGTTGCAGATAAATCGCAGGCTGATTTGATAGTTTACGGCAGCATTACTGCATATAAAGAAACGCCCCTTTCTTTTGATAAGAATCAGAATTCTCTTGAAAACAGGATAAATGTTACAGTGCATCTGAAACTGTTTCAGCAATCGTCAAACAAGACCTTGATAGAACGGGATGTGGATAAATATGCAGAGTACATGGTTAGCAGTGATGTAATGTTAACCCGTGCTGCAAAGCTTTCCGCAATAAGAGAGGTTGCACGAAACCTGTCAGAAGAAATCTCAGACAGAATTTTGGGAGGGTGGTAGATGCTTGTAAATTATCCGGAGTTCTCAGAAAAGTTCTTACGGCTCAACCCCCTGCCTGTCTATATGTTTTCAGGAGAGGAGAGGTTTTTGATTGATGAGGGTGTAAGGATTGTAAAGGCAAAATTCCTTGAGGAGGGGTTAAAGGATTTCAACTATGATGTTTATTCTGCATCAGATATTGGTGCAGATAAGGTTATTGATACAGCAGAGACGCTTCCTGTTATGGCTGAGAAGCGGGTAATTGTAGTGAAAGAGGCAGATGAATGGGCAGCGAAAGATAAGGAGATAATAACAGGGTATTTAAAAAATCCATCCCATAGCACATGTCTTATACTGACGGCTTCAAAAACAGATAAGAGGGAGAAATTTTTCACATCAATTGAAAAAAATGGGGTTGTAATAGTATGCCAGCCTCTGTATAAAGACGGTCTCAGGAAATGGGTGATACAACGGCTCAGGCAGAGCGGCAAGAGTATTGACAAGGACGCATTAGATATTCTCACAGAGGTTGCAGGAAATGACATGCTGTCTTTGAATAATGATCTTGAGAAACTTATACTGTATTGCAATGACCGGAAGACTATTTCAACTAAAGATGTGGAGGCGGTATCAAGCAGTATGAGGAGTTTCTCTGTATTCGAGGTTGTTAACGCTATAATTGACAGTAGGCTTAAAGACGCCGTCTTCTCCCTCCGCCGGGCAATTGATGATGGTGAGCCGCCTGTGAGGGTCTTTTACTTTATACTGCGTGAGTTCCGGATGATGCTTAAAGCCCGCACTCTCATTGATGCAGGAAAGCCGCAGGAAGAGGCTGCAAAACTCGCAGGGGTTCCTCCCTTTAAGGTAAGGGAGTTTTCTCAACGGATTCAGAAATTCTCACAGACTGACCTGTGCATATTATTTGATAAACTTGTCAGTATAGACAACAGGCTAAAGGGAAGCGCCCTGAAGCCGGCAATGGTGCTGGAAGATCTGTTGCTGTTTATTTATTGTATGAAATCGTGACAATTCCCTCCCCTTCAAGGGGAGGGTCAGGGTGGGGATGGTGTTAATTCGGAAGAACGTCTTACCCTGCTATCTTACTAACCTTAGCCGTCAGTCTTGAGACAATCCTGCTTGCCTTATTCTTGTGTATAACCTTTTTATCAGCGATTCTGTCTATATACGAGGTAGCCTCTTTTAAATTCAAACCAGCCTCCTGAGTGTTTTTACCCTCTATGGCGGTGAATACCTTCTTTATTAAGGTCTTCATGGTTGACATAGCTGCCCTGTTCCTTAAATTTCTCTTCTCTGATTGTTTTGCCCTTTTAATAGCTGATTTGTGTGTCGCCAATTTACCTTCTCCTTTTTTCTTTTAATTTAGTTATGGACATAATATGTAACATGAAATATATTAGTCTGTCAACTTTTGAATGAAAATACTAACCACAGAGGGCACAGAGACACAGATAAAAAACAAATATTAAAAATAAAAAAGCAAAATTACAATTCAAAAATCAAAATTTTTAATTTTGTTTTGTAATTTTTAAATTTTCATTTTAAATTTTTCATTAATTGTACGACTCTGTGTCTCAGTGTCTCTGTGGTTTAAAGGGGTTTTTATATGACAAATCAGGAAAAGGTTACAAAGGCAGCGGCTGTACTTGGAAGCACAACGCTGATAAGCAGGATATTCGGATTCGTACGGGACATGGTTGTTGCAAGGGTATTCGGCGCCGGCATGGTTGCGGATGCCTTTTTTATTGCCTACCGTATTCCAGCACTTTTAAGAGAGCTGTTTGCTGAAGGTTCAATGTCTGCGGCCTTTATTCCGGTCTTTAGCGGCTATCTCCACGAACAGGGACGTGAGGAGGCGCTAAAGGTTGCAAAATCCACATTTACTATCCTGATT
>JAHFER010000306.1 GCA_023248365.1 Nitrospirota bacterium | reverse complement strand
AATATCCGTTCGTTCTACCATCATGGCAACTTCCTGATGTATCCTGTTCACATCAAGTGTAATTGTGCCTGCTATTTCCCTGATTTTCTCAAGATAATGTTTTTTCATATGACTGACAACCTGAGGTATATGCCTGTTAATCTTTTTTATCATACTCTGTAGTTTGCCAATCCTTTTTTTGATATCCCGGCATATTATATCCCCTTCCTTTAGCCTCATTTTCCCGAGATTTTCAATGGCCTCTTTAAAAAGATTTATCAAAAGTTCGTCGGCCTTCCGGCTGCTGTAATCCATCTTTTTAAATGAGACTTTTTCTGTTAAGACATGTAAATCAGAGAGGCTCAGTTTATTATCAATACTGAAATTTGTATTAAATGCCTCTGAGGCAGTTTTTAGAATAGCCCGGTAGCGGTTAATAATAGACATATTCAGTGTAGGATATTCATCCCCTGACTGGGTTCCAATAAACAGGTTAACTTCAAACTTGCCGCGTGAAAATGCATTTGTTATGGCAGTTCTGACTACAGGTTCCAGTCTTCCAAGTTCATCAGGGAATCTGACATTTATATCACAGTATCTCTGATTAACTGACCGGATCTCTACCTTATAATTTACTCCATTAAATTTCCCTTCGCTGCTGCCAAACCCTGTCATGCTCTGTATCATTATGAAATATCATCTCCTATGCCATATTTTTTCATCTTGTATCCTATCTGTCTTGAAGTAATACCGAGCTGCCGTGCGGCCTTTGCCTGCACAAAACCGCATCTTTTAAGTGCATCAAGAATCTTTTCTTTTTCTATTTCTTCAACGGTCTTATCAAGTGTCTTTATCTGATTAGAACTCCCTCTTTCAACGGACATGCTGGTTGTGAAATTAATTCCAATATTATTGGGAATATCTTCTGCCATTATAATCTCATTCTTTGACATTACTATCATGCGTTCAACGCAATTTTCCAGTTCCCTGACATTGCCTGGCCACTCATACATTAAAAGGGTATCAAGCGCTTCATTGGATATTTTTACCTCCCTGCCATTCTCCTCATTGTATATCTGGAGAAAATGTCCCACTAATGGAGGGATGTCCTCTTTACGTTCTCTCAGAGGAGGTATCTTAACGGGCACTACATTCAGTCTGTAATAGAGATCCTCTCTGAATTCACCCTTTCTCACTGCCTCTTCTATATCTTTGTTGGTAGCTGCAATTATCCTTACATCCACTGTTATACTTTTAGAGCTTCCTACTCTCTCAAACCGCTTCTCCTGAAGCACCCTAAGGAGTTTTACCTGCGTTGAAAGAGGTATATCTCCAATCTCATCGAGGAATAGCGTCCCTGTATCAGCCAGTTCAAATCTCCCCTTCCTGGTCTGAATGGCCCCTGTAAATGCGCCCTTCTCATGCCCAAAAAGTTCGCTCTCAATCAACGTGTCAGGAATGGCTGCACAGTTAACCCCTATAAAAGGTTTGTCACATCGCTTGCTGTGGTAATGAATGGCCCTCGCAATAAGTTCCTTACCCGTCCCGCTCTCCCCTCTCAGGAGCACAGTAGCCTTACTCTGACTAACCCTCCAGGCAGCATCTAATACCTCTCTCATCTTTTCACTCTGAAAGACTATATTTGCAAATCTGTATGGAATTTTGAGTTCACGCTGGAGGCTCATCTTCTCCTTAATGAGACTCCTTTTCTCAAGTTCAACCATCTTTGAAATAGTAATGGTCTGACCTATCAGAGAGGCAACTATAGTAAGCGCCCTGACATCCTCATCAAGTGAAATAGCCCTGTCTGTAAATAAGCGGTCTGCACTCAATACACCAATAGTGTCGCCTTTCACCTGAATAGGGACAGAGATAAAGGATATTTTTTCATTTGAGATATTACCTCTTGATCTTGTCCTGTTTAAAAATAATGGATCTTTCCGGATGTCCGGAACTATTATGGGTTCACCTGTTGCCACTACACGGCCGGTTATCCCTTCTCCGATATTGTAAACACCACGCCCCTTCTCTTCTTCAGAGAGACCATGAGCAACTTCTATGTACAACTGTTTTGTTTCAGGATCAAGGAGGGTTATAGTCCCGCGCCTCATTCCAATCTTTTCAGAAAGAAGCTCGAGGATAGAACTGAGGATATCCTCTGGTTCCGGAGAAGTTCCAAGGCTCTTAGCTATTTCATATAAGGTATTGAGTTTAATATCTGCGTGCTTATTACTTTTTTCCATTATGGGCATACTTAAACAAATTTGTCATCACTATAACATAATTGTAAAGCCTCTTTCAATTGCTTCTTGTCTACATCATCAATAATTTTTACTTTGCCTATTTTTGTTGGAATTATGAATCTTACCTTTTCGTTTACAACCTTTTTATCCCTTTGCACTACCTCCCACAGGGTATCAAAAGTTAATTGAGGCATTGAGGTTTGCAGGCCTATATGCGAGCATAACATATTTAGTCTTTGATATACATCCTTATTGCACAATCCCATAATATGCCCCAGTCTGGCCGCACACACCATGCCGATTGACACAGCCTCTCCATGGAGGTATCTCTTATAACCAGTTATAGTCTCTATTGCATGACCAATGGTATGTCCAAAATTGAGGATCGCCCTCAGCCCCTTCTCTCTTTCATCCTCACTTACAACCCGGGCCTTAATTTCACAGGACCTTTTCACCATATTAATTAATAAATCCGGATCAAGTGACAGGATACCTTTGTAATTATCCTCAATAAAACTAAAGAAATTTTCATCTGCGATAACGCCATATTTAACCACCTCTGCCATACCTGCAATAAATTCCCTGCGGTGTAATGTCTTTA
>JAHFER010000033.1 GCA_023248365.1 Nitrospirota bacterium | reverse complement strand
CCCAAAATGAGGAAATATATCTTTGGAGAAAGAAATGGTATTTATATCATAGATCTCCAAAAGACACATGCTAACTTTGAGGTTGCCTGTGAATTCATAAAAGGTGTGGCAGCACAGGGCAAGCCGGTTTTGTTCGTAGGGACCAAAAGGCAGGCCCAGGATATTGTTGAGCAGGAGGCCAAAAGGTGCGGTATGTTTTATGTAAATCAGCGCTGGCTTGGCGGAATGCTCACTAACTTTCTGACAATAAGGAAGACTATTGATAAACTGCGTAAGTATGAGAAGTGGAGAGAAGACGGCACCTTTAAGTTACTTCCAAAAAAAGAAGTGCTTGATATCGAGAAGGAGATGATTCAGACTGAAAAGATTTTTGGCGGCATTAAAGGGATGAACGTAGCGCCAGGGGCCGTCTTTATTGTGGACACTAAAAAGGAATTTATTGCTGTTCATGAGGCTAATAAGCTTGGTATTCCGGTTGTTGGTCTTGTTGATACAAACTGCGACCCTGATAACATAGATTATGTGATTCCAGGCAATGATGATGCTATAAAGGCAATAAAGTTGATATGTTCAAAGGTTGTTGATGCAGTTATTGAAGGAAGAACGATTTACGAGGCAAGAGGCGGAGTTAAGCAGGAAATGCCTGTCCAGACAATTGAAGCGGAGATGCCGGTTGTTGAGGCGGCTGCAGAGGTTGTTGAGATTCCAGAGACAGAAGGCTGATAAGGGGCTGTATAACAGATGAAACCACAGAGGACACAGACAAATTAAAAATAAAAATGCAAAATTACAATTCAAAAATCTAAATTTTGAAATCGGGGTACCCACGAAAGTGGGTCGTGTAATTTTTATTTTTTCATTTTAAACTTTTATTTTTATCTTCTCTGTGTACTCTGTGGTTAGGTTTTAAGCATGGAGTGAACAAGTGCAAGGAGGTTTTGGAGATAAATGTCAGATATAACGCATGAGATGGTGAAAGAACTTAGAGAAAAGACCGGTGTCGGTATAATGGATTGTAAAAGGGCGCTGTCTGAGGCCGGTGGTGATATGGAAAAGGCTTTAGACCTCCTTAGGAAGAGAGGCCTTGCAGTTGCTGCTAAAAAGTCGGCGCGTGAGGCAAAGGAAGGGATCATAGGCAGTTATATTCATGGCGGTGGTAAGATTGGGGTTCTCGTCGAAGTAAACTGCGAAACGGATTTTGTTGCAAGAAATCCTGAATTCCAGGAGCTTGTAAGGGAAATATCCATGCAGATAGCATGGTCTAATCCACCTTATATCAGGCGTGATGATGTGTCACCTGAAATCCTTGAGAAAGAGCGGGAGATCTACAGGGCACAGGCAAGAGAGACCGGAAAGCCTGAGCATGTAATAGAAAAGATAGTTGAAGGAAAGGTTGAGAAGTTTTATATTGATGCCTGCCTCCTTGAACAACCATATATGAAAGACTCTTCAATTACATTGAATGATCTTGTTAGTCAGAAGATTGCAAAGGTTGGCGAGAATATAATTGTAAAACGTTTTGTAAGATACCAGCTTGGAGAGTAATGGGACGAAATACCGGATATAAAAGGGTACTCTTAAAGGTCAGCGGAGAGGCTCTTATGGGTGAAAAGGGATATGGTATTGATCCTGTTGTGATTGATTCCATTGCAGAGGAGATTAAAGAGGCGTATGAGCTTGGAGTTGAGTTAGCCGTTGTTATTGGAGGCGGGAATATCTTCAGGGGTCTTGCAGCAACAGCTATAGGGATGGAACGTGCATCTGCGGACTATATGGGGATGCTGGCAACTGTTCTGAATTCCCTTGCTATGCAGGATGCCTTGGAAAAAAAAGGGATAGTTACAAGGGTGCAGTCAGCGATAGAGATGAGGGCGCTTGCAGAGCCTTATATAAGAAGGCGGGCCATGAGACATCTTGAGAAGAAGAGGGTTGTTATCTTCGCTGCCGGTACAGGTAATCCCTATTTCAGCACTGATACTGCTGCTGCACTCCGCGCAATGGAGGTTGGGGCAGAGGTTATACTTAAAGGTACAAAGGTGGACGGTGTATATGACGCTGACCCTGTTACCAATAAGGCTGCCATTAGATTTGATGTGCTTACCCACATGGAAGTCCTCCAGAAGGGATTAAAAGTGATGGATGCAACAGCCATTTCACTTTGCAAGGATAATAATCTTTCTATAATAGTGTTTAACTTACGGACTAAGGGTAATGTTACCCGGGTTATAAAAGGAGAAGAGATAGGGACTCTCATAACAACGCCATGATAGAAAAAATAAAAAATAAAGCTATGGAAAAGATGGAACAGACTATCAATGTTTTAAAAAAGGAATTCGGGGCAGTTCGTACCGGAAGGGCCTCCCTGGCGCTTTTTGATGGAATGACAGTGGATTATTGGGGAAGTCCGGCCCCAATTTCTCAGGTTGCTTCGCTTTCTGTGCCTGAGAGCCGGTTGATACTGATACAGCCCTGGGAAGCTAAGATGATACCTGAGATTGAAAAGGCGATTCAGACCTCTTCGTTAGGACTTACACCAGCCAATGATGGAAAGGTGATCAGGGTTCCGATTCCGGCGCTTACAGAAGAGCGCAGGAAAGAGATTGTAAAAATCGTAAAAAAGATGTCTGAAGAGACAAAGGTTGCCATAAGGAACATTCGCAGAGATGCAAATGAGGATATAAAGAAGACAGGTAAAGACAATGTATCTGAGGATGATATAAAGAGGTCTCAGGAAGACATACAGAAACTTACTGATCAATATACACATAAGATTGATGAGATATTGCATAAAAAGGAACTGGAGATTATGGAGGTATAAAGCAGTCAGACAGCGTAGTATTTAGAATTAAATATCCCCGTTTTTATTTTTTTCCCCTTAACACACTTCATTTTACGGAAAGGCCTGATGTGGGCATAATTAAAGCAGAGATCAACTTATCAAATCTAATACATAACCTTAACCAGGTGAGGCAGTTTGTTTCACCTGAATGTAAGATCCTTGCAGTGGTTAAGGCGAATGCCTATGGGCATGGGATTATAGAGGTCTCAAAGGCATTCCAGCAGGCAGGAGTTGATATGTTTGGTGTAGCCCATGTTGAAGAGGGCATAAGGCTCAGAGAGGCCGGGATTCATAAAGGGATTCTTGTGCTTGGCGGGATACATGAGGATTATGCCTCTGAAATTATTAAATGGAAACTTACCCCTGTTGTTTATACAGGATCTCTTGTGGCGGCGCTTTCAAAGGCTGCAACAGAAGCAGGTGTTACACAGCCGGTACACATTAAGGTAGAAACAGGCATGGGAAGGATCGGTGTAGAACCTGAGAACACAGTTATGTTTGCTGAAAATATCCTCAGACAGAAGGGTCTTTTCATTGAAGGTATAATGACCCATTTTGCAGAGGCAGACCTTCAGAACAAGGAGTTTGTAAATGAACAGCTTGAGACCTTTTTGTCTGTTTGTGACAGGTTAAAGGCAAAGGGAATAAAGATCCCTCTCAGGCACACGGCAAACAGTGCGGCTGTTATTGCCATGAAAAACAGCCACCTTGATATGGTCAGGCCGGGTATAATGCTTTATGGATATTCGCCATCTCCATTATTAACTTCCAGCCTGAACTTAAGACCTGTGATGAACTTAAAAAGCAGGATAGTTCATATCAAAAGAGTTCCAAAGGATACTGGAATAAGTTATGGCAGGACTTTTATTACAAAGCATGATACTCTTGTTGCGACGATTTTAGTTGGTTATGCTGATGGCTTCAGCCGTTCACTTTCAAATACAGGAGAGGTGCTGGTAAAATCCAGGCGGGCCCCTGTAATAGGCAGGGTCTTCATGGATATGACTATGATAGATGTTACGGATATACCAGAAGTGAATTCAGGTGATGAGGTTGTGATAATCGGCGGAGAAGGGGTTAACCGGATTACAGCGGATCAAATTGCAATGTGGCGGGAAACCATATCGTATGAAGTATTGTGTGATGTGGGGGAGCGGGTTGAAAGAATTTTCCATTGGTAAGCAGTAAGCGGTGAACAGAAAGCAGGTAAATCCCCCCTTCCCCCCTTTTTCAAAGGGGGGTATCTCATAGATTGTGTTCCCCCCCTTTAGTAAAGGGGGGTGAGGGGGGATTTGAAGCGAAATTATGTTTACAAAAATCTTAACATACATAGGCAGCAAGGCGATTAAATTCACACAGGAGGCAGGCCGGCTGTTTATAATGTTTGGCCAAACTCTCTCATGGATATTCAAACCGCCGGTAAATATCCGTAATATCTTTCAGCAGATGGAGGCCATTGGTGTAAACTCATTACCTGTAGTGATTATAATGGGGATGTTTACAGGGATGGTTCTGGCTATACAGACCTACACAGGATTCAGACGGTTTAGTGCAGAGAATTATATGGGACCTGTAGTGGCGCTTTCTATAACAAGAGAGCTGGGGCCTGTGCTTACCGGTCTTATTGTAGCAGGCCGTGCAGGGGCTGCCATGGCCGCGGAATTAGGCACTATGCGCGTGACAGAGCAGATAGACGCACTTGAAACTCTTGCGACCAATCCAATAAAATATCTTGCAGTACCGAGGTTTCTTGCCGGTTTTGTTATGCTTCCACTCCTGACTGTAGTAGCAGATGCGGTTGGTATGATTGGAGGTTATCTTGTTGCAGTCCATGTGCTAAATGCAAATTCTGTAATCTACATCAGGATGAGCACAGATTATCTGCGGTTAAACGACATATACGGGGGTTTACTAAAGGCATGTGTATTTGGCATAATAATCTCCATTGTAAGCTGTTATAAGGGTTTCTATACAGAAGGCGGCGCAGAGGGCGTCGGCAAGGCCACAACAGGCGCAGTGGTATATTCCATGATGCTTATATTGATTGCGAACTATTTTATGGCAGCACTGTTGTTCAGATGATTGACATATTAAATTTACATAAATCCTTTAATAATAAAAAGGTCTTGCAGGGGGTGAATCTCCATGTTGAACGCGGTGAGACTATGGTTGTGATCGGGGGTAGCGGTTCAGGTAAGAGTGTTCTGATAAAGCATGTCATAGGTTTACTGAATCCTGATGAAGGCAGTGTGGTTGTGGATGGGGTGGACATATCTCATATGAAGGAGAATGATTTAAACGAACTTAGAAAGAAATTCGGAATGTTGTTTCAGGGGGCGGCCCTTTTTGATTCCCTTACAGTATGGGAGAATGTTGGATTTGGTCTTATGCAGCATACTGCTCTTTCTAAAGAAGAGATACGTGATAAAGCAAAGAGTAAACTGGAAATGGTTGGATTAAGAGGAGTTGAAGACCTTATGCCGTCTGAACTTTCAGGTGGCATGAGAAAAAGGGTAGGACTGGCCAGGGCCATTGCAATGGACCCGCAGATTATGCTATATGATGAACCAACAACAGGGCTTGATCCAATAATGGCAGACGCCATTAACGACCTTATTATTGAGATGAAGAGAAAACTGAATGTTACATCAATTATCATAACTCATGATATGGTAAGCGCTTATAAAATATGTGACAGGATTGCAATGCTGTTTGAAGGCAGGATACTTGAAGTGGGAACAGCAGACGAGATTAAAAAATCTGAAGACCCGATTGTTCATCAGTTTATAACAGGCAGTTCAGTCGGGCCGATAAAGGCAGTGTAAAGACAAGGAGATTGATGCAAAAGCTTGCTACAGAGGTTAAGGTTGGTTTGTTTGTTATTGTTTCTGCCATAGTGCTTATATATATGACCTTCAGGGTTGGTGATTTTTCGCTTGGCGGGGAAAAGGGTTATCTGGTTTATGCCTATTTTAATTCAGTCTCAGGGCTTGACAATAAGGCGGCTGTTAAGATAGCAGGTGTGGCAGTGGGGACAGTAGAGCGTATAGAACTTGAAGAAAACAGGGCAAAGGTTGGTATGAGGATAAAATCTCATGTCAGGATTAGAAAGGATACTGTTGCCTCTGTAAAATCACAGAGCTTACTTGGAGAAAAGTATATCGAACTTTATCAGGGAAAGGACGAGGCCCTTCTTAAAGACGGGGGAATAATATACAACTCTATAGCCGTGACTGATATGGATACGCTTATAACAAAACTTTACAGTATATCAGAAGATATAAAGGTTATAAGCAGTGCATTTAAGGATACCCTTGGGGACTCCGGGACTCAGGACTCCATTAAGAAGATAGTAAATAACCTCAGTAAGCTGACAGAGAATTTAGCCAACATCTCAGAACGGCAGGGCGGTTCTGTTGAAAGGATAATAAAGGATGTAGAGGGGCTGGTTCAGCAGGTAAAGGGGATCACTGAAGATAACAGGGAGCCTATAAAGAATGTTGTGGCAAATCTTGAGAGAATATCAAATGATCTTAGTATAATTGCAAGAGATAATAAGGAACCTATCAGGAACACAATGGCAAATCTTCAGGAATTGTCAGCAGATTTGAAAGAGAAGACTCCTGGAATACTGAATAAGGTTGACACTATTGTTGGCAGGGTCGAGCGGGGTGAGGGGACTATTGGGAAATTGATGAAAGAGGATGGTTTGTATACGAAACTTGATTCCACATTATCGGGATTGGATAAATATGTTTCAGCCACTGAGAGGTTTAAGCTCAACGTAGGATTCAGAGGGGAATATATGTTTGATAATAGAAATACAAAGGGGTATTTTTCTCTGAAATTGCAGCCAACCGAGGATAAGTACTATTTATTTGAAGTCGCAGATGATCCCAGGGGAAGGATAAGGGTTACTGATACAACAGATGTCACAACCCCGCCGGGCACTTCTGTTACAGTACACCAGATAACCAGAGATGATAAATTAAAGGCCAGCGCCCTTTTTGGAAGAAAATTCGGTCATGTTGGATTTCGCGGCGGCCTGATGGAGAGTACATTCGGTGTAGGAGGCGATTATTATCGTGATAATGATAATTTCAGGGCCACAATAGATGTATGGAATTTTAACGGTGATGCAGGTGCACGAAAACCACATATGAAGTTTACAACCAGTTATACTATCTTCAAGACCTTATTTATAGATATTGGAGTGGATGATTTTGTAAACCCAAAGACTTCGGGTCCATTTGCCGGTGCAGGCCTGTCATTCTATGATGAAGACCTGAAGTATATATTGACCAAATTACCAATGTCGATGCCGTAACCTACGGACTAATAACCGATAACTTATAACCACTAACTTTCCTGTGCAGCCCGGTTGCTAAGCTAACTTGAGAACGAAAGTTGTCGCTCAAAAATACCCAGGTGCAAGGAAGGACAAGGGTTTGGGCCGAGGCGTACTTTTGGGTACGTTGAGGTTCAAATCCGAAGTCCTGACGCCGCACGACCCGTTGCATTGACTCACGTCGCAACGGGTTCCCCGTGTTTTTCAGCGACAACCAGCTATTCTTTATCTTCCATCAACTTCGCCAACACAGAATAGTCTTCCAGTGTCGTGGTATCTCCCATCTTCTCTCTCCCATAAGCTATGTCCCTGAGGAGTCTGCGCATTATTTTGCCGCTCCTGGTTTTTGGAAGCGCTTCCGTAAACCTAATGTCATCAGGTTTCGCAATCGGGCCTATCTCTTTTGATACGTGTTCTTTAAGCTCTTTCTTTAATTCATCAGTAGGGTTGTTTCCGAGTTCAAGCGTAACAAAGGCAACCACAGCCTGTCCTTTTATCTCATCAGGCCGTCCCACTACAGCGGCCTCTGCAACTGTGAAGTGACTTACAAGGGCGCTCTCAATCTCCATTGTGCTCAGGCGGTGGCCTGCTACATTCATTACATCGTCCACCCTTCCCATTATCCAGAAGTAGCCGTCTTCATCACGCCTTGCGCCGTCACCGGTGAAATAGACACCCTTAATCTCTTCCCAGTACTGTTTTTTGTATCTTTCATCGTCACCGTAAATAGTCCGGAGCATGGCAGGCCAGGGTTTCTTTATTACAAGATAACCGCCCTTGTTTGGCGCTTCAGATTTACCTTCCCGTGAAACTACGTCAGCAATGATTCCAGGAAACGGTCGTGTTGCAGATCCGGGTTTTGTTGGTATAGCCCCTGGAAGTGGTGTAATTAGTATCATTCCGGTTTCTGTCTGCCACCATGTATCCACGATAGGACAGCGTTCTTTTCCTATAAGTTTATGATACCAGATCCATGCCTCCGGGTTTATTGGTTCACCAACAGTGCCGAGGAGACGGAGACTGCTGAGGTCATGTTTCAGCGGCCATTGCTCACCATGCTTTGTCAATGCCCTGATGGCAGTAGGGGCGGTATAGAAAATGTTTACCTTGTATCTATCCACAATCTCCCAGAACCTGTCAGGCTGAGGGTACATGGGACCGCCTTCGTACATCAGGCTTGTGGCCCCGTTTGCAAGCGGCCCGTAGAGTATATAACTGTGACCTGTTACCCATCCTATATCAGCAGTACACCAGTAAGTATCTTCATCTTTTAAATCAAAGACCCACTTTGTTGTAATGTAAACACCTGTAAGATAACCGCCTGTTGTATGAACGACGCCCTTTGGTTTACCGGTTGTCCCGCTTGTATAAAGGATGAAAAGGGGGTGTTCAGAATCTAATGGAATGGCCTCACATTTATCTGAGGCATCTTTCATAAGATCATGCCACCAGTAATCACGTCCGTCCTTCATCTGCACCTGATTTCCTGTACGTTTAACAGCAATCACCTTTTCTACACTTGGTGATTTATCTGCTGCCTCGTCCACCTTTTCTTTTAAAGGAACTACTTCACCCTTTCTGAAACCGCCGTCAGCCGTTATTATAACCTTAGCCTGTGCATCATAAACCCGGTCTTTAAGAGCCTCAGCGCTGAACCCGCCAAATACAACGCTGTGTATGGCGCCAATCCGTGCACATCCAAGCATGGCAATAGGTAATTCAGGTATCATTGGCATGTATATAGCCACCCTGTCGCCCTTATTTACACCAATGGATTTCAACACATTTGCAAACTTAGATACCTCACGATGAAGATCCTGATAGGTTAGAGTCCTTGAATCCCCCGGTTCACCTTCCCATATAATTGCGGCCTTATTCTTTCTCCATGTCGTCAGATGCCGGTCAATGCAGTTATAAGAGATGTTAAGTTCCCCGCCCACAAACCACTTGGCAAACGGCGGATTCCACTCAAGCACTTTATCCCATTTCTTAAACCAGTGAAGTTCTCCGGCAATCTTTGCCCAGAATGCCTCCGGGTCTATTTCAGCTTCTTTGTAAATCTGTTCATACTCATCAAAACTCTTTATGTGGGAACTTTCACTGAACTTTTTGGGTGGATTAAATACTCTGCTTTCCTTTAGAATAGACGTAATATCCACTTCAGGCATGGCAAACCTCCTTTTGAATTAAATAAACACAGAGGCACAGAGAGAAAAAAGAGATTTAAGAATTTAAAATAATATATAACTCTGTGTCTCAGCGCCTCTGTGGTTTATTAAAGGTTCTGTTAAAATAAATACATTTACGGGTTGTTCTATTGGCTGATTTTATTATGATTGGAGTTGTCTTGTCAATTATAAAGAATGGCTACCGTTCCCCCTTGTCTCTATATTTGGAGGGAGGGATATAGAGACAAGGGGAATGATAGGGGTTGGGTAGGTTTGTCAGGCGCTGCTGGATGGCTCATTCGTGTTTGTTTTTTCCTCTATTGGATTATCTGGATTATCGTATATAGAAATAACATAGTACCATTCTCCCCTTCTGATCTTGATCTTGTTTTCTGAAATCAGCTTCTCAATGGATAGGAACAGCAGGTTGAACGAGGTGTCAATAGAACATTCCAGATTTGCTAATGTAATAGGTCCTGCTCTCAGGATTATATTGCGTACCTCTTCTTTGGTTTTCGATAACAGATTGTTCATGCCTTCTCTCCTCTCCATTATCTAAACCAAGAAGGTGATTAATTTGTTGTCTATTTATACTTCATACAAAGATATATGACAATCGTTATAACAATGATTTTTTTGTAGAATTAATTCGACAAATAAGATTGATAGGACAGAAAATAGTTACTTAAAAAAACAGGTTTTACAAATTACAAATAACCGATGACTCATCACGAGTTTACACCAGATTATTCTTTATGGCGTAATGGATTATCTCTGCATTGTTTCTAAGATTCATCTTTTGAAGGATACGGGAGCGGTATGTGCTTATAGTAGGGAGGCTTAAACATAGCTCATCTGCAATATCAGTAGTTGATTTTCCGGAAGCCAGCATGGTCATAACCTGATATTCCCTGTCAGAAAGTATTTCATGAGGGTTTTGTCCGGAGCCTGAACTCAGGTCATTTGCCAGTTTTTCTGCAAGGAGCGGACTGACATATTTGCCGCCTGTCGCGACCTTCCTTATTGCCTTTATCAATCCCTCCGGCTCCCCGCCTTTTGTAAGATAACCGGATGCACCTGCTTTTAAAGCGCGGATGGCATACTGTTCCTCCGGGTGCATACTTAGGATAAGGAC
>JAHFER010000305.1 GCA_023248365.1 Nitrospirota bacterium | reverse complement strand
TTTACCTGCGGTTCTTTCCTGTGCCTGAATAGACCCGCTTAATTTGTGAATAGAGTTTGTTATGGCAATATCCTTTTTTGCAAAGCCTCTGGCTATTTTATTCTGTGAATTTAGTCCGGTGATAGAGGATATTATGGCAGCAAAAATAAAAAAGAATATTGATGCATAGCTGATAATTAATTTGTGTACAAACTTGAATCGAAGCATTGGTTTATTTTAAGTCATTGAAGCAAAATTACCTAAGGAATGTAAAAGGAAATAGATATTATTACCGGAGCAAACTGGCTGGGGGACAGGGATTCGAACCCCGATAAACAGATCCAGAGACTGTTGTCCTGCCGTTAGACGATCCCCCAGTGACTATCATCCAATAACAGGAAAGACTTTACAGGAAAAAAGGTTTCATGTCAATAACGATGAACTCGCATGACCTCGCAAAAAGTCACGGAAGCGGACGGCTTCGTAGAAAGCTTTAGGTGCAAGGCGCGCAAATCCTGAGGAATGAGGCGTACTTTGTTGCTACGCCGCAATGACGAAGGATGTAGCGCAACGCAGCAGATGAAGTTTTCTACGAAGCCGTCAGGCGATAAACTGATGTAATATAGTAGCTGTAATTATAGCAGCCAGGGCAACCTTCACTATTGTAACCCCAAGGTCAAATATATCGAATGCTGAGAATGGGTTAATCATCCAATTCACCTCCTTTCCATCTGTTCAAATAAAAGATAATCGTTCTTAACGAGTGTTAATATAACTGATGCCAGATTAAAAAAGGATTAAAGAGATTTTAATAAGGAACTCTGTTATAATTTCAAAATATGCAACAGGAAAAAAGACAGAGACTCCCGGAATGGCTCAAGGTAAGACTGCCTTCGGGTGATACTTATACTGAGGTAAAGAGACTCCTCAATTCTTCAAGGCTTAATACAGTCTGCAAAGAGGCAAACTGCCCCAATGTTGGAGAGTGCTTCAATCAGAAAACTGCAACCTTTTTAATTCTTGGCGATGTCTGTACAAGAGGATGCAGATTCTGCAATGTTACCAAAGGAACGACTAAGCCTGTTGATTATGAAGAGCCGGATAGGGTAGCCGTTGCTGCAAATCAGATGGGTTTACGTCATATTGTTGTAACCTCAGTTACAAGAGACGACCTTAAAGACGGCGGAGCAGCCATCTATGCAAATACCATCTCCATGATACGCAAACACAATCCTGAAAGTACAGTTGAGGTGCTGATACCTGACTTCCAAGGGTCAATAGAATCCTTAGATATTGTTATCAGAGAAACTCCTGATGTTATAAATCATAATATTGAAACAGTGCCGAGATTATATAAATTAGTGCGCCCCGGGGCTATTTATGAACAATCCCTTTATCTTTTAAAACATGTTAAAATGACAAGCCCTGACATATTGACCAAATCAGGTTTAATGGTAGGAATAGGTGAGGAATTTGAAGAGATTGTTGATGTCATGAAGGACTTAAGAAAGGCAGGGTGTGAGATACTTACTATTGGACAATATCTGAGACCGGGTAAAAGACATCTGCCTGTGCAACGATATTATCACCCTGATGAGTTTGTTGAATTCGGAAAAATAGGGAAAGAGTTAGGGTTTGAGCACGTATAATCAGGTCCATTAGTGAGAAGTTCATACCATGCCAGCGCTTATAAGGGAAAATGAAAATAGTACCTTTACCCGGTCACGGACAACGGTCACGGATAACGGATTTTTGGATGGACCGCTTGACAAAAACAACGAAATCATTTAACGTCTAACATCTGCAAAACGTATAAATACATAATATCATCGGCGGTGTAGCTCAGTCGGCTAGAGCAGAGGTTTCATAAGCCTCCTGTCCGGGGTTCGATTCCCTGCACCGCCACCATAAATTACAGCTTATTCACTCGCACCTTTTATAACTCTATGCACCGCCTTACTCAACTCGGTAAGCTTATATGGCTTAACCACAACATCCCTAAAACCATATCTTCTGTAATCAGCCATTATCTGATCATTGGAATAACCACTGGATACAATCGCCTTAACATCAGGATCTATCTCAAGTAATTTCTTAATTGTTTCCTTGCCTCCCATACCTCCCGGTATAGTCAAGTCAATTATTATCGCATCAAAGGGTTTGCCCGATGCCTTTTCTCTTTTATATATCTCTAACGCATCCTCACCACATCTGGCAAACGCAGCTTCATATCCAAGATGTTTTAACATCTCACAGGCAACATCTGTGATTATTGCCTCATCATCCATCACCAGAATCCTGCCCTTGCCAGTAAGGAGTAGTCTCTCAGATTCTATTTCCTCCAAAATCTTCTTCTTTGAAGCAGGAAGATAGATACAGAAGATTGTTCCCGTGCCTGTCTCCGATTTTACAGTGATTAATCCCCGATGTCTCTTTATTATGGAATAGGAAGTAGCAAGGCCAAGACCGCTTCCCTTCTCTTTAGTTGTAAAATATGGGTCAAAAATCTTATGCAGGTACTCTTCCGGTATCCCAACACCTTGATCTGTGATCTCTATCTTTACATACTTTCCTTTTGTTATAGGAAGGGGATCTTCTTTCTCAACAGTGATATTCTGACAACGCACCTTGAATATCCCACCCTCTGGCATAGCCTGGTCAGCATTGATAATCAGGTTTTGAATTACCTGGCTTATTTGCACTTCATCCACTTCCACAGGCCAGAGTTCGTCTACAATAGAAAGATTGCACCTAACATTTGAGCCTCTAAGTGTAAACTCGATAGAATCCTCTATTAACCTTCGTATAGAAATTGTCTTCTTAATAGGAGCTCCACCTCTGGAGAAGGTGAGTAGCTGCT
>JAHFER010000304.1 GCA_023248365.1 Nitrospirota bacterium | reverse complement strand
CTGCGTATTATCGTTGGAGAGATATTTTAAGATTGCCTTGATTGCACGCTCCTGCGCCGGATCCGCTATCTGCTCAAGATAGGACATATCAATGATAATTTCACCGAAGAAATCGGTCTTTCCGCCAGATGGCGGCCATTGCTGTTTGCCCTTATCTTTTTTGGGTATGAGACTGTTTTTCAGCGGGCATCTTCTGGAAATAGCGCCAAAGTTGCCATCTGATTCTGACTTCCTTCTTGTATGGTGTTTTTTGATTATCTCCTGTGCCTCCTTATTCTTATCAATGGCGCTATAGTTTTGCATCATAATGACCTGATCTGCTGAGTCAAAGTAATCCCCTGAGCCTCCCATGACTAATATGGTTGATACGTTATGCTCTGTATATAATTGCCTTACCCTGTCAACAAACGGGGTTATAGGTTCATTTTCTTTGGCTACGAGTTCCTGCATCCTTTCATCACGAATCATGAAGTTTGTTGCTGAGGTATCTTCGTCAATAAGCAGTACCCTGGCGCCTAATTCAAGCGCCTCAATTATATTTGCTGCCTGTGAGGTGCTGCCTGAGGCATTTTCAGTGGAGAAACTATTTGTATCTTTTCCAAAGGGGAGGTTTTTAATAAACGGGCTGATGTTCACCTTTTCCACACGTCTGCCGTCTTCGGATTTTATTTTCACAGTTTCTTCAATTACAATAACCTTCTCCCGTCCATCTCCCGGTATGTGGTTATATACCCCGGAAGTTAAGGCATCGAGCAGAGTTGATTTCCCATGGAATCCTCCGCCGACTATAAGAGTTACGCCATGTTTAATCCCCATACCTGTGACTTCTCCGCTATTGGGTGTAGTTATGGTAACCTCTAATTCCTGCGGTGATTTGAAGGGAACAGCATTCTGCAGCGGCAGGTCGCTATCACCTGCACAGCGCGGGAGAACTGATCCATTAGCAATAAAACCAATAAGATTTAATTTATAGAGAGATTCTCTTATCGCCTCTGCGTCTTCATAGGCGGTTATATGATTTTTCAACTTAATCTTATCTATGGAATCGCTTAGTATGGAGGCCTGCACAATCGCCTTCAGGTCAGTACAGAGCATCTCTTTTGCTCCCCTTGCATCAATCTGTTTTCCATTTGCAGGGAGACCCATTTTGAATCTGATTTCAAGAATGTCATCTTTAATGACCACAGAACTACGGTTCAGAATTGATTGACTGCCTGCATCAATCTCAATGTTTCCGCCTCTGCCCGGACCACGCATTCCTTTTGAAAACTTTCCCGCTGCTTCCCTGAATCTTCTGCCTATAAAGTCTCTGAATGGAATCTCTCTACTTGGGGTCTTTATGAGGAAAGGAGGAAACCCTAATTTACTCAACGGCGCCCTGATAATAAGTTGCGATGGCGGCGCCCAGGGATCCCACTGGATTCTGTCTAAGACGACACTATAATTAGTAAAATTGTAAGTTCCTAATATATTGTTATATTCTTTGTATTCTCTTCCATTAATCTTATCTAATGCAATTATTAAATCCTTTTCATCCATGGTAATCCTTTCTAAAAGGCTTTGTTAAAAAACTCTATTAATATTTTTAATTATTTGTCGTCAATTTTACAGGATTTAATTATTAATACAAGGATGTTATTAAAAAACAAAATCTCAATTGACAGAAAAATCTCATATTGCTATCCTGACTTAGGAAAAAAATCTTATTGCGCCTGGAAAATAGTTTTAAACTCAGGGGGTAAAGATTGAATAGAATAGTCCTCCATGTTGGATGTGGAACTGATCCAACTGTACACGAAATTTTTCAGGGACCGGAGTGGCGTCAGTTGCGTCTTGACATTGATCCGGCTGTTAACCCTGATATTGTGTCATCAATAACTGATATGTCACAGGTCGCATCCTGGACTGTGGATGCTGTCTGGTCGTGCCATAATCTTGAACATTTGTACGCCCATGAAGTATCATTAGCGCTTAAAGAATTTTACAGGGTAATAAAGCCAGGCGGCTTTTCCCTGATTGCCATTCCTGATCTTCAGCGAGTGGCTGAACAGGTAGTCTCTGACAGGCTCGAAGATGTACTGTATGAATCACCCGCCGGACCTATTTCCCCTATAGATATAATATACGGTTACCGTCCTTTCATTGCCGAAGGCAATCTGTTCATGTCCCATAAGACTGGTTTTACAACCATGACAATTGCTCAGCACCTGTCACGTGCCGGTTTTATAAATGTTAAAGTTGACAGGGATGATAAATTTAATATCTGGGCATTAGCTAAGAAGTAAATCCAAACCATTTACCGGAGGGTAGATCAGCATGGGAAAGACTTATCAGGAAAATATAAATCAAATAGATAGCGTGGTCCGACCCATGCAGGATGCGATTTATTACATTAGTTCTTGCGGGCAAAGTTTTGGGAATTCCATAAACTGATATTTCAAGGCCTGACCCTACTAAGTGCTACTACTACTAAGTAAGTGCTCCTAAGTGCTCTGCACCAAGTGCATGACTGCAAAATGTACTTTTGAATTCATTTAATCTATAAAATGCTCTATAGCCCAAAATGCCGTTCATCATAAAGCACAACTGATGTCTAATATCAAAAACATCATCTCTATCGGTTCTCCTGTGGCTCGGTAGCAAGTGTATGTTCTCCATAAAGAGCCGCTAAACTGTCTCTTGCCGTTTGGCAGTCCTTTTGTGTCTTATAGTACTGAACAAGCCGTTCCTGACTACAAATAAAAATGTGTGGCACGACTGTTTTTTTGCAGTTCATGGATATAATGATTGCACTTAATGCATGACTATCGATTTCTAAACAACCAGTAATGGGACGATTC
>JAHFER010000032.1 GCA_023248365.1 Nitrospirota bacterium | reverse complement strand
TGCACTTTACTTTGGCCTTACAGTAATAATATCAGCCAGCCTTGCGGCCCTCCTTGCCCCCTGGATAGCGCCATATTCCTTTGACCAGCAGGACATGTCAGTTATTTTAAGATTACCTGACTGGAGCCATCTTTTTGGCACAGACAACCTTGGCAGGGATCTGTTAAGCCGTATGATATACGGGGCACAGGTATCATTAGCCATAGGTATTTTTACATCATTGGTTTCTATAATCATTGGAACACTCTACGGGGCCGTCTCCGGCTATAAAGGAGGACGGACAGACCACATTATGATGCGCATTGTGGATGTGTTATATGCAATACCGGACCTTCTCATGATAATCCTGATAACAGTCATTATAGGCAGAGGGTTCTGGGGTATCTTCCTTGCACTCTGTATAGTCAGTTGGGTTAATGTGGCGCGGCTTGTAAGAGGTGAGGTATTAAAGCTCAAAGAGATGCCTTATATTGAGGCGGCTACGGCAATAGGTGTTAGCAACTGGCGCATACTCTTCCGGCATATCATCCCGGGATTGAGCGGGATGTTAATTGTTACACTCACCTTTCGTATACCTTCTGCAATCCTTGCAGAATCCACACTCAGCTTCGTAGGAATCGGCCTTGCCCCGCCGTTCAGCAGTTGGGGAGTGCTGGCAAACGACGGGTGGACCGCGATGAGGTTCTTTCCACATTTGATGCTATTTCCCGGACTTGCAATATTTCTGATTGTACTTGCATGTAATCTTGTGGGAGATGCCCTGCGGGATAAATGGGAGGCAAGGTTTTAGTAATATAAACTTTGACAATCTGCTACTGTTTATAGTAATTTAACTAATCAACATTTATATAAAAATAAACCACAGAGACACAAGAGGCACAGAGAGATAAATATAAATAATTCCTCTGTGTCTCTGTGCCTCTGTGTTTTAAGATAGGTTTTTTGATGAAAAGCGCATTTATATATTCCCCAAAGTTCAGTATATTCGACTATGGCCCAAGCCATCCCATGAAGACCATGAGGTTAAAGTTATGCTATAACATCCTTGAGGAATACGGTATATTTAAGAATCCTGATGTGCTTCTTATAGAACCGCCGGCGGCCACCAGGGAAGAGATACTCCTCTTTCATGATGAAGGGTATATAAACGCCCTTATGAACATGGAGCAATTGGAAGGGCATCCTGATTATGAATACAACATAGGAAATGCAGATAACCCCGCATTCAGGGGCGTGTATGAATGGTCCGCATTAATAGCAGGCGCCTCAATTAATGCCGCAAGATTGGTCGGCAGCGGGAAGATAGATACAGCCTTTAACATAGGCGGAGGACTTCACCATGCAATGCCGGCAAAGGCAGCCGGATTCTGTTACATAAATGACACGGCGCTTGCAATACTTGACCTTCTGAAGCAGGGCAAGAGGGTAGCCTACGTTGATATTGACGCACATCATGGTGATGGAGTTCAGCACGCCTTTTATAATACTGACAAGGTACTGACTATATCTCTTCACGAAAGCGGAGAATTCCTTTTTCCTAAATCAGGATTTGTTGAAGAAACCGGCGAAGGAGAAGGCGAAGGATACTCTGTAAATCTCCCCTTCTACCCCGGCACAGGAGATGATGTATTTACCTGGGGATTCGATCAGGTGGTTCCGCCTCTCATTGAGGCATTTAAGCCTGATGTTATCGTGACTCAGCTCGGTGTTGATAATATGGAGACAGATCCTCTCGCCCATCTGAGTCTTACCACAGAAGGCTTCTGCAGGATGGTAGAAAAGATGAAGGCATTCAGACTCCCATGGGTAGCCCTGGGCGGAGGCGGATACGACATTACCAACGTGGCAAGGGCTTGGGCGTTGGCATTCGGCATAATGTCCGGAGTAGAACTGCCTGCTGATATACCAAAAGGGAGCATAAGGGTATTTGAGATGTTCGGATATGAAGGCACAGCATTGCGCGATAAACATAAACAAGGCAAGGAAGAAGAGGCCACAAGGAAGTGGGCAGAGGAAAAAGTCAGATACATCCATGAAAAGGTATTTCCTCTTCATGGGATATCACGATGAAAAAGTTCTTTTTACTTTTAATACCAATATTATCTTTTCTATTTGTTTTTATTCCTCTTACATTTAACCAGACACAAGCCGCTGACATCCCGTCGCAGATATTCAATCTCAAAATTGAAGGAGAGCCTTCGAACGTTTGGTTTGAAAAGGGTAAGATGCTTTATAAGATTATGGCCTGGTCAGACGCAGTTTCAGCATTCTCAAACATAGATAGTAGTGCGCCTCAGGACATGCTGGATGAATCACTCTACCTCAGGGCAAACTGCTTGATAAAGACCGGCAGTTTCACAGAGGCAATGTCATCCGTAAGTAAGATTCAGGGTAAGAGTAAGTTTTACGTTCAAAGTCTTTACACCAAAGCAATAATAAGCATTAACACAGGCAATGTTAAGGAAGCAGCAGACTATTTAGAACAACTCTTAAAAATTATCCCTGAGAGTAAGACAGCAAAGGACACTCAGAATCCTGATATGAGAGACCTTGCACAGAAGACGCATCTCCTGTTGGGATTTATCTTACTGGGTCAGAATAACCCCGAAGACGCTGCAAAACACTTTGAGATTATTCCCGAGAACAGCCCTTTATATACACAGGCATTATACGGATCAGGATGGGCCTATGCAAATATGGGGAGATGGGTAAGGACTGTAATCTTCTGGGAAGAATTAGTCACTACATCTCCTGACAGCCCATACTCACGTGAAGTAGTCCCCTATATAGGTCACGCTTATACAAAGTTAAGCGCCTATGGTAAGGCCCTTGAACAGAATGGTAAGGCGCTGAGATATTATGAAGATCTATTGAAAAAGATTCAGTCTTTGGAAAAAGATATTCAGAATCAGGATATTAAAGGGCTAAACCATGCCGTTGATATTACAGGGAATAGTAACCTGACTGAAAAACTATCATTGTATAACGGCCTGGCATCAATAGAAGAGCGCCTTGTAGAACCGCTGATTGGGGAGTCTATGAGGTTTAGAAAAGAAATAATTGACAGTGTCACTGAAAGGTTGAAACAGGACATTAAAGAATTAAAACAGAGTTTGTTAGAAGAATCGGCTAACGCTTCTTTAGAGATGGCACGAAATCTACACCTGGAAGGAGGCGGACAGATCAATAACGATATGATCTTCGAGGTGCCATGAAGATGAAGAGCCTTATACTATTAATTTCTATCCTCCTGCTTATTTCCTGCGCAGGAAATAATACAGAAATAAAAAGAGACCAAAAAATCAGGTCTGCCACTGAGGCCATACTAACCTTTCAGGACATTCCCCAGACTAAGGCAACTGAATACCGGTGGAAGTCATTAACAGCATACGATAATTATATAAAACACCACAGGGATTATCATAGTAACTCAATGGCAGAGAGTATGGAACAGCTTGCGGATATTTATATGGAAATAGAGGAAAACACTTTTCTTAAAACGAAAACTAAATTTAATCATTCCAGATCACGTAAAATCTATGAAGATATATTAAAACTATACCCTGACAGGTCTGAAAACGAAAATATACTCTACCAGCTCGCACGTGGTTACATGGAAGAAGGCAACTGGGAACGGTCCAATATGTTTTTGGAAAGGATTTTGAAAGAATTCCCCAATGGGAAATATTCATTAGAGTCATCCTTCAGACTCGGGGAATACTACTTTGAGAATAATCAGAGAACAAAGGCTGTTCATTACTACAAACAGGTCTTAAAAACTGACGACTTTAATCTCTATGACAAGGCCCTCTATAAACTCGGATGGGCGCTTTTACAGACCAATGATTATGAAGAGGCCGCTGACAGATTTATACTGTTGTTAAACAGGAAGGGTGTAAAACTAACACCTGAAGGAAAGGAAGAGATAAAAGACATATCAATTGTAGAAAGGGATATGATAAATGACGCTGTAAGATCCCTTATACTTGTATTCGAATATATGGGTGAACCATCCAGGATTGCCAGCTATTTTAAGGTCAGGGGCATCCAATATTCTGAACCTTACGTTTACCGCAAGCTTGGAGATATATACTTAGACAGCGGCAGGTTCAGGGAGGCGGCGGATATTTTTAACGCATTCGTAAATACAAATCCCCTGCATGAAGATGCCCCTGTGTTTCAGACAAAGATCATAGAGGCATATACAAAGGGAAATATGATAGACCTGGCATATAATGCCAGAGTAAAATTTGTAGAGTCGTATATGGAAGACAGCCTCTGGTTTAAGTCAAATAGAAGAAGCGCGCAAAAGCGCGTAAAAGACCTCATAGACCTGAATAAGTCCCTTGTAAAGAGTGACATGTATCAGTTGGCAAAATTCCACTATTCCACTGCCCACTCCTCAAAAAAAGAGAAGGACTACAGGGAGGCCATACTATGGATACACAGGTTTATTGACATATTCCCTAAGGAGCCTGAATCTGAAACACTGAGGAATATGTTAATAGAAACGAACTTCCTGCTGGCAGAGATCTATTTTGAAATGAAAGACTATGACAAGGCCGCAGCAGAGTATGAAAAGGTTGCATACAAGTATCAGCAATCTGATTATACCGGCGAGGCCAGCTACCGGGTTTTATTATCATTGGAAAGGCTCGCAAAACCTTCAGGCACGATCAGGAACGATAATAATTTTGCACAGAGGTTTGCAGAGGGATGTAAGGCTTTCGCAGCAAAATTCCCAAAGGACAAGAGGGTTCCGGAGATACTTCTGAATGGGGCAGAGACATACTTCGAGATAGGAAAATTTGAAGAGAGCCGGGTCATGGCCAAACCCATTATAGAAAATACACTATCCACTCAAAAAGAACGATATATGGCACAGAGATATATTGCTGAAAGTTTCCTGAAAGAAAAGGTCTACAGTAAGAGTGAAGACGAGATAAAGAAGGCCATCGCATTAATCCCTGAAAGCGACAAGCAGGACATTCCATTTCTTGAAAGGGCGCTTGCCGGTTCATTGTATAAACAGGCAGAAGAAATTAAAGCTAAAGGTAAAAAAATTGAGGCGGCTGAGGCCTTTGAGAAGGTCTATAAGACTGTGCCAAATTCAGATGTTGCGCCTGTTGCGCTTTACGATGCAGCGGTCTTATTTGAAGAAGCCATACAGCCTGCCAGGGCCATTAATAGCTATCAGACCATAATTCAGAAATATCCCGGTTCCAGTTATGCCTTAGATGCTGCAAACCAGTGGGGAGAGATATTGGAAGGGTCTAAAGATTTTACTGGGGCAGCAAAGGTGTATGAAAAGGCATTCAGCATCTCGACTGATGATACTAAAAAAGAGGATATGCTGTACAGGTCTGTCCTGCTCTATGAAAAGGCCGGCAACACTGAAGTGTTTAACAATAAATATAAAAAATTTGAAGAGGCCTTCCCTAAAAGCATAAGGACCATTGAGCTTACCTTTAAGATTGCCAAATCAAAAGAATCAGCAAAGGATGACAATGCTGCAAAAGAATTATATGAAAAGGTAATCTCGCTTCACAAAAGTCTTGGCGCAGGCGCTACTATAGAAGCTACGGAATTAGCTGCAATGGCACAGCTTATTCTGACTGATTATAAAAGGACATCCTTTGAAGGTGTGAAACTTGTCAGCCCGTTAGAGGAAAACCTGAAGAAGAAACAGTCTATCCTGAAAGAGGCGCTTACCGGGTATACAGCCGCAGCCAAGTACAGGATCGGTGATGTTACCACAGAGGCAATATACAAGATGGGAGAGATGCTGGAGCATCTTAAAGAGGCAATATTAGGATCTGAGAAACCACCTGAACTTACGCCTGAACAACTTGAGGAGTATAATATTATGCTTGAGGAACAGGCATCCCCGTTTGAGGAGAAGGCCATCAGCGCTTATGAAGGGAATGTAACGAGAACTCAGGAAGAGGGCATATATAATCAGTGGACTAAAAATAGCTATGAAAAACTTGCAGGACTTTTACCCGCAAGATACAAAAGGACAGAGGCTGGAGAAAAATTCTCAGGTGATGTATCATCTCCTATCCCTGAAGAACCTGCCGCATACAATAGCAGGGGAATTCTATACAGGGACAACGGGGAGTTTAAAAAGGCAGAGGCAGATTATCAAAAGAGCATCACATTGAAACCGGATTTTAGCGATGCATTTTTGAACCTTGGTATACTCTATGAGTTATATCTTGGGAAACCAGGAGATGCATTAAAAAACTATAAAGAATATTTAAAAAAAGGTGGTAAAAGAGAGGACGTACTTGTATGGATAAATGTTTTGGAAAAGAAAAGATCCAAAAACTGATAAAGGTTTTGTCATTCCCACGAAACTGGATTCCCGTTTTCACGGGAATGACGATTTTTGTAAGAGCCTCTTTCATTATAGTATTATCCGGCATTATGGGGTTCTACTTTACAGTTAATCCTGTGTTTGCCGCTGATGAACCACAACAGCAGGAAGAGAACAAGGTAGAGATTGAGATTGAGAAACAGGCGATAGTTGTTAAAATAGAGCGCCCCTCAATAGTATTCCCTGTTCGATGGAAGAATCCGGATTTTCCTGAGGAAAAGGAGTACAAACTTAAACAGGATTTCAGTGATGAGATCAAGAAAATCATTGAGATGGGGAACGAGTAATCAAGGATGAAGGATGAAACGATCATAAAAATTCCCTCCCCTTCAAGGGAAGGCGCAGGCCTGTCCTGAGCGAAGCCGAAGGGGTGGGGATGGGTTAATTCCGCATTCTGCATTAAAATAATTGGAGGTCATATGGGATTTTTCTGGGACATAATAAGCTTTTTCAAACATGGCGGTTTTTTTATGTATCCTGTCCTGCTTGTCCTTACTGTAGGAATAGCAATAATTGTAGACAGGTTAATTTATCTCAAAAAGGCATCAATAGACGGTAATGCCCTTTGGGGCAGGATTGAAGCGGATATAAGGGCCGGCAAACTGGAAGAGGCCATCAATGAGTGTAAAGGATTAGAGGCAGCGCTTCCAAAGGTTTTAATAGCCGGATTAGAAAAGGCTAAGCAAACCAAAGTTACAAAGGAAGATCGTGATGAATTAGAGAACCATCTTGAAGAGGCATTGCTTACCATCATGCCGCAGCTTGAAAGCCATACACATTATCTGCCCACTCTGGCAAATGTCTCTACACTCTTCGGATTACTTGGAACTATTACAGGACTTATACACGCCTTTCAGTCCATAGCAGCCGCTGACCCTTCGATGAAGGCCACTATGCTGGCGCAGGGCGTTTCAGAGGCTATGAATGCCACGGCCTTCGGCATAATGGCAGCAATACCATTGATGCTATTTCATGTTTATATCCAGTCCCGCACTGTTAAGATAGTGGATATGTTAGATGCCTTTTCCATAAAACTTATCAACATTCTTACATCTGAGTAATGAACTATGCTAAGACGGCCTTCATTTAGAAAACACAGGGTACATGAAGATAAAGAGCTTCAATTAACCGCATTAGTGGATATTATGGTCACCCTTATCTCATTCATGCTGGTAACTGCAGTATTTGTAAAGATGGCCTCTCTTGACCTTAATCTGCCGGAAGAATCAAAAAAAACGCCGGTGAGTACACAAAAAAAACATAGTACCCCATCCCCTCCGGGATTCAGGCTTGTTATATCAATCAGTGAAGATCAGATAGATGTATTTAATGACCGGACATCTTTAGGGGTTTTCAGGAAGGATGAAAAAGGGTCATATAACTTTACAGAACTTACCAGCATTCTAAGACAGCTCAAAAAGGATTATCCTGAAGAAAAGAGCGCCACTATCCTCAGCAACAGCTCTATACATTATAATATCCTTGTCTCAACAATTGACGCAGTGCGGGAGGGCTTTCCTGACATCTCAATGGACGAGCTATGATACGCGTACCTTCAAGAGTCAAGAGGCATAAAAACAAGGTATCCGGCGGTACAGGGCTAAACCTCATATCCCTGATGGACATATTAACAACACTAGTATTTTTCCTTCTTATACATGTAACAAACGACATAGAGAAAGTACAGGCACCAGGGAACGTACGGCTCCCTGCATCATTCTCCACTGTTAAACCATCGCCTGCCGTTACTATATACATAACCACCAATGCGATTCTTTTAGAAGATAAAAAGATTGCCAGCTTACGTGATGTACTAAATAGCGGAGAATCTTCAATCTCAAGTCTGGAAGAGGAATTACGCGCGAAGATTGAAGAAGACAAGAATACTTCTCAAAAAGATAAAAAGACAGAGAAAAAGATAATGATAATGGGGGATAAAGATATTCCCTTTACACTCCTCAAAAAGGTAATGAATACCTGCTCCAGGGCCGGATACTCTGCTATCACGCTGGCTGTTTTACAGAAAGATGCCTTATGAAGCATTCCGGAGGAGATAAAAGTGAGTTAGTGTTCAAAAAGATTCTCGGTATTTCACTTATTGTATATTTTGCAGTTGTATTGGTAATACTGTTCACGCCATATAATGCCACGATTAAAAAAAATCTCCGGATAACAAATTTAAAAACCGTAGAAATACACTTAAATAAGGTACCTGCACAGTTGTCTGAAGAGATAAAGAAGCGCCTTGCAGAGGAGCAGAAAAAGAGGGAAGAAGAACGAAAGAAACTCCTTGAAGAAAAACGACTTGCTGAAGAAAAGCAGAAAAAGGAAGAACAGGAAAGACTGGCAAAGGATAAAAAAAAGGGAGAAGAACAGAAACGCTTAGAAAAAGAACGAAGAAAGGCTGAAGAGCAAAAGAGAAAAGAAGAAGAAAAACAAAGGCTGACAGACCAGAAGAAAAAAGATGAGGAACAGCATAAGGCAGAGGAAAAACAACGGAAGGAAGAAGAGAAGAAACTTGCGGGACAAAAGAAAAAGGCAGAAGATGAAAAGAAAGTCGTAAAAGAACAGAACAAGGCTGTTGCAGCGAACACTGGTTTACTAAAGGCCATGAAGGGGGGCGGCGACAGGTTTGCTGATAATGTATTAAATACTGATGAGATAAACAGCGCCATATCTGCCCCGTCGCTTAAAGGCTCGGCATCACGATCGCAGGGAGCGGCTGCAAAGGGTCAGGGACAGGCATCCCCTCCGGGTAAAGCATCAAAAGGGAGTGCAGGGATTGGAGATATATCCGCAGCCCTTCCTTCGAAGCAGACCGGAGGCCTGAGCGGCCGGAGGGGTGACGGCAGTGGGACTGCAAGACCTTCCGGTAAAGTTGATGTGGCAGGCAGCAGCAAGGGTTCTCCAAAAATAAGAAGCCAGGGATCAGTTAAAGAGGTTCTTACCTCGCACAGAGGAAGCCTGGATTTTATCTACCGGAAGGCGCTCAGGGATAATCCTGCATTAAAAGGAACTGTATTGATAGAATTTACAATAGCCCCGAGCGGAGAAATTATCTCAGCACGAATAGTATCAAGCACAGTTAATGATCAGGCATTTGAACAACAGGTTCTAAAGCGTATTCAAACCTGGAAATTCCCGCCTTACCCGGAGAGCGGCAATGCTGTTATAAAATATCCGCTTGAATTTGAACCGGCATAGGTCTGAATAGTAACATTAACCACAGAGTCACTTAGATGAGTATGCCTTTATTATTCTGTCAATCCCTGCAATATCTTTTTTTATCTCAACCATATTATAACATCCTTCTTTTTCCAATAAATACTTGACCCCCTCAGCCTTTCCATAACCAAGCTCCATTATTAAAATCCCGCCCGCCGAAAGGTAACGTGGGGCTTCATGGATAATCCTCCTGTAAAAATCAAGGCCGTCATCCCCTCCGTAGAGGGCAAGCACAGGTTCATAGTCTTTTATTTCGGGCTGCAAAGCAGTCATTTCATCTTTTGAAACATAAGGCGGGTTGGACACTATTAAATCAGCCTTACCCTCTAATCCAAGGCCTTCTACTGCCTTAAACAGATCACCGGCAAGAAATGTTATTTTATCCTCAACACCGTTTCTCTTTGCATTCTCCTGTGCAACAGTTATCGCCGCTCCTGATATGTCTACTGCATACACCCTGCTGACAGGGAGTTTTTTTGCAATGGATATAGCGATACATCCACTGCCGGTACAGAGATCAAACGCAGTAGCTTCCCTCTCCTTTACACAATTCACCGACTCTTCTACCAACAACTCTGTCTCAGGTCTCGGAATAAGGACATCCTTATTTACTTTGAACATAAGTCCGCAGAACTCGACCTCACCTATAATGTAATGTGCCGGCTCCTTCCTGGCCCTTCTATATACAAACTCACTAAACCTGTTAATCTCTTCATTTGAAAGAACCTTGTCAGGATTGAGTAATAAATCCTTCCTGCTGAAATTCATTGCCATTGCCGAGATTGCCGAAATTGCATTAAGAAGCAGAAACTCTGCCTCCATCCAGGAATCCGCCACATTTTGTGAAAAAAGATAATCCGCAGCCCACCTCATGGATTGGGCCACTGTCCATATTTTTTTATTTTTTAGCATATTTACAATAAAATATATTAAATGTATTG
>JAHFER010000303.1 GCA_023248365.1 Nitrospirota bacterium | reverse complement strand
ATCCGGGATGACATCTCATTTGAAACGGTATTATCTGAACTCAATGATTATTTTAAAGGGATCCCTGTAAAATTCACATCTAAATTTGATTTATCCGGAACCCTCTTCCAGAAATTGGTCTGGAATGCACTCCTTAAAATACCATACGGAAAAACAGCCTCATACAAAGAAATAGCAGAAATGACAGGACACCACAGGGCCTCCAGGGCAGTAGGATCAGCCTGCGGTGAAAACCCCATTCCCATTATAATACCCTGCCACAGAGTAATAAGTTCCAATGGAAGCCTTGGCGGATATAGCGCCGGTATTGAGATAAAAAAGGGGTTGCTTAAATTAGAGGGTATAATTTGATGGAATAGCCAATGATCCTGTCACCATCTTGAGGCAATTGAGGAAGTCATAAGTGTAGGTGATAGTGGCAGCATGAGAGATTACGGTTCAAATTTGACACACCGATATTTTAATTTTATGAAACTTAATACTTCACTTATAAAAAGTATGCAGCGGGGGAGACCCCGGTATCATTCCAAAAATTAAACCCTTTCTTGATAAAGCCATTGAATTTGGTTTTAGAATAAGCCCTGTTTTGTATAATAAAATCTTACAAAAAACAGAGGAATAAACCTGTTCTGCCTGGTGTGAAGCCTTTGCCCATAGTATGATGCAGTATAATATCTTAACAGCATCTACTGCCCTGTTGTAAAACTATAAGTATCACTTTCTGTCACACCCCCTTGCCGTCATCAGCCGTTACTTTCCAGTAGTATGTTGTAGTTGCATGCTTTCCTGGTAACACCATACTTATCTCTTGAATTAAGTATGGTGTCACCAGAATTATAGAGGGGTCTTATTAATATTTACCTGGCATAATTTTTTAATGTTGAACTTAATGATGATATTAAGTTTTTCTTAGATAGATTAACCATTTCATCTGGAACCGGAGCATTTTCTTCATTTCTAGTTAAAAGAAACTTAGCCGTGTCACTAAGAGCCCTTTCATCTCCTGTATAAGTTGCCCATTCATGTTTGAACTCATAGGTACCTTTAAAAGACTGGGTACTTTTCAACTTTGCAGTTTTTACCTCAACTATTTTATAAGACCCTGAAAGAGAAGCTCCTGCTGAACGAGAGTAGACTGTAACATTTGCAAATACATCTCCATAAATATCTTTTTCTTGTTCCTTTCCTTTGTTATCATAATATTTTTCCGTTCTCACAATTGCCCTCTTTTTTTCTTTTGTGGTTTTGTCAGTTGTTCTTTCCTGAGAAACAGTAATATTTGTGATTTGTCCGGTAAGAATTTCGTGCACACCTAGGATTTTGCCGGCCTCTACAGCGCTCTTCTCATCTATCATCCCTGACAAACTAAGTTTTTGTTCAGCCATTACTCTTTCTAATTGATCACGGGATACGATCTCCAGAAATTCTATCGAGCTGGAGTCATTCATAATTTCACTGACAATTCCATCTATTACTTCTTCTGCAACTGCACCATATTGCCCATTCTTACCGCTTTTATCTTCAAATGGGATAATGGCTATTCTTTTTATTCCTGCTTTTCTCGCTCGTTCATAAAGGTCTGCGGAGTCTTTATAGCCAGACACATAACTCATAGCCGTCTTGAATTCCTTTGCTGCCTGTTTCTGGATGTCAACTCCGTCCATTTTGAGAAGACGCTGTCCTTCCTGATAGTAGCCTTCTGCAGCTAAAGTAAAGGCATCCTTGTATCCAGAAATGTATTTATTGGCCGTAGTAAACTCTTTTGCAGCCTGATCACGCATGGAAGTGCCTTTCTTTGAATAAAGTACACCTTCCTGGTAATGTACTTCTGCGGCGTTATTTTTTGCCTCGGTCAGATCTTTTGTGTAATCAGTAATTTCAAATTTTATTGTATCCTTTGTTTTCTTTTCTGTAAGAGTTGGGAGTGATTTGATTGCCTGATTTAGCTTAATTGCCGCTTCATATTCGGCAACAACAGTGTCCCATTTGAATTTCTCAGTACTTGTCTTTGTTTCTTGTATTTTCCCCATGTGTGCGTCAATAGCCTTAGGGAATGACTCTTTTACTAAAGACTGTGCCTTGTCATATTCCGGGTTTATTCTTAATGATTGGACAACACTGAATACCGAGTTGTCATAGTACCCCCGCACATAGTTTTCTCTCGCACTCTTTTCTAATTTTCCGTATTCTGAAAATGCAGCACAACCAGCAATTACAAATAATAGTAGACTTATTCCATAAATTAATAATGACTTGTTCCTTCTCATAAACCCTCCTCCATAACATTAATTAGCCTGCTTTTAACAATTAGAAGTAAACGATTACTGTTTCCTATCTCATCCTGTAAAAGTCCCCTCCTTTCCGTCATATTAATATATCTCTGAACTGGATTCTTTACTGTGATGAATTTGTATCATATAAATAAAGCAGATCACTTATCAGTGGATCTGCAATTTCCACTGCTGCATTTTTAAATGCACCATCTGCTGCCTGAGCTTTCGATGTCCCAACGCCTTTTATGCCCTGAAATGATTTTGCAACCATTGTAGTTCCATTTTCTGTTGTGACCGCTTTGACTATCCCATTAACATTACAGGTCGTTAGGCCATATGCACTATTAAAACCGGCGATAGAAACATCGCCTATTATTATGAGCTTAATATCACTTGGTGACTGTTGACGCACGGATTTCCAATGCATATTTTGAACTGCATCTATCAGGCTTTGAGATTTTACCTTTCCGATATCTGAATCTGTAACCGGGCTAAATCCTGCTTCAGAAAGATTTTTAACTATGGCATCACGCACAATGAAAGGCTTTCCACCTGCAATATCCGAATCCCGGATTAGTA
>JAHFER010000302.1 GCA_023248365.1 Nitrospirota bacterium | reverse complement strand
ATGTCTAATGTTATAGTTACAGGTGCGCAGTGGGGCGATGAAGGCAAGGGGAAGATTGTTGATCTGCTTACAGAGGATGCAGATTACATCGTCCGCTATCAGGGCGGCCATAATGCAGGTCATACTATAGTTATAGGAGATAATAAGTTTATCCTTCACCTGATACCTTCAGGTATACTACGTCCTGGTAAGAAGTGCGTAATAGGCAATGGTGTTGTAATAGATCCCCATGCGTTGCTGGTAGAGATAGACAGCCTGAAAGAGCGTGGTATAGGGGTAACCGGCAACCTGTTTATTAGCGGCAGGGCGCACATTATCATGCCCTATCACCGTGCGATAGAGAAGGAGAGCGAGAAGCTAAAAGGCTCTTTGAAAATTGGCACAACAGGTAGGGGCATAGGGCCTACTTATGCTGATAAGATGGCACGTGTTGGAATCCGGGTTGTGGATCTGGTGGACAAAGATATTTTCAGAGATAAGTTACAAACCAATCTTCAGGAGATGAACTATTTCCTTGAAAGATTATATGGTGTTAAAGGATTTACTCTCGATGATGTTTACAATGAATATATCAGTTATGGAGAAAGACTTAAAGAATTTGTTGCTGACACATCGCTTCTCTTGAATAAGGTGATGGCGGAGGGGAAAAATATACTTTTTGAAGGGGCCCAGGGCACACATCTCGATGTAGACCATGGGACATACCCCTATGTGACATCTTCAAACTCTACTTCCGGCGGCGCATGTACAGGAACAGGTGTGGGGCCGACAAAGATAGACAAGGTCGTGGGTGTGGCAAAGGCCTATACCACCCGTGTAGGAAGCGGGCCGTTTCCTACTGAACTTCAGGATGAGACAGGTGAATTCCTGAGAAGTACAGGCAAGGAATTTGGGGCAACCACCGGAAGGCCAAGGAGGTGTGGTTGGTTTGATGTTCCTGCAACGTCTTATGCGGTTAAGGTGAATGGTTTTACTGACATAGCCCTGACAAAACTCGATGTCCTCGACAATCTGGATGAAATCAGGATATGTGTTGGATATAAGTATAACGGGAAAAGTTATAATGATATGCCGTCTGAATTAAAGGTGCTGGAGGGATGTGAGCCTGTATATGAAACAATGGCCGGCTGGAAGGCTTCGACAGCCGGCATATCAGTGTATGATGCACTTCCTGAAAATGCTAAAAGGTATATTGAACGGATACAAACCTTAATAGCCGTAAATATAAGCATCATTTCTACAGGATTCAGAAGGGACGAGACAATACTATTAAATAAGGTCTTTTAATCAAACCTTGCTTTTGGTAAGTGTGTCTAACCTGTTTGCAATAACAGTAAGAGACTCCCGTGTCTGATTATAATATATTGGGATCCTTGAAAATGTACAGTTTTTACCCGCTCCGGCAATATACATTGCACAGTTTTCCTTGCAGAAAACCTCTTCAGATGGTGTGCTCATAAAAGGACATATAACGTTCATTTAAAACCTCCTTATTAAGAATTATAAATGATGAACTGCTTAGTTGTAAAGCAGTTTTATCGGAGAATAACCAATAACATGAAGCATATTTTAATACATTATCAGGAGATAGCACTTAAAGGAAAGAACAGATATTTCTTTGTAAAGAAGCTCCTTGATAATTTAAAGAAGGCTACAGAAGGGCTTGGTGTAAAGGATGCAAGAGAGGTGAACAGCAGGATTATTATGGAACTCTCATCCGATGCACAGGAGCGTAAACTTAGAGACCGCGTATCGAAAGTATTCGGTATAGCAAACTTCTCCTTTGTCCACAGGGTTTCCAATAATATTGATGTGTTGGAAGAGGCCGTACTTGCAGATGTAAAAGCAAATAATTCAGACTTCAAAAGCTTCAGGGTTAAAACAACCCGTGGGTACAAAGAATATCCGCTTACATCAATGGATGTTGACCGGATAGTCGGCGGCCTTATTCAGGATGCAACAAACAGCAGGGTAGACCTGACGAATCCGGAGCGCACTATTTTTATCGAAATCCTCTTGAAAGATGCGTGTTTCTATACTGAAAAGATACAGGGACCGGGTGGATTGCCGGTAGGGACAAGCGGCAGGGTGGTGTGCCTCCTCTCTGGCGGGATTGATTCTCCGGTTGCGGCACATCGTATGATGAAACGGGGGTGCTCTGTTATTTTTGTCCATTTTCACAGTTATCCTTATCAGAGCAAAATCTCACAGGAAAAGGTTGAGGATCTAACAGAAGTCCTAAGTCTTTATCAGAATTCTTCACGTATGTATCTTATACCCTTTGGTGACATTCAGAAGGAGATAGTGCTGAGTGCGCCTGCAAAATTCCGAATAGTTCTATATAGAAGAATGATGATGAGGATTGCTCAGGCTATAGCATTGAAAGAGAAGGCGCTTGCATTAGTTACAGGAGATAGTCTCGGACAGGTCTCATCCCAGACACTTGAAAATATGTCAACTATTGAAAATGCAGTTAGTCTTCCAATAATGAGACCGCTTGTAGGCATGGATAAGATAGAGATTATTGACCAGGCAAAAGCGATAGGAACTTATGAAATATCTATTATTCCTGACCAGGACTGCTGTCAGCTCTTCATTCCAAAGAATCCGGCAATAAGAACAGGTATAGATGAGATAGAAAAAGTGGAACAGAATCTTGACATTGAAAAACTAATCAGTATGGGACTTGAACATACATCGCTTTTTAAGAAAACCTAATATCTTTTATTGAAATAATCATCAAGAATTTTCCTATGGTCGAAGGCAAGCCTTTCCGGCAGGGTGTCCTTAGTATATATTCCCGCTTCTGTTGCATCGTCGGCAGCAACAGGGATTCCTTTTGCCTGTGCAATAAAGAC
>JAHFER010000301.1 GCA_023248365.1 Nitrospirota bacterium | reverse complement strand
TATCAATGGGGCGATAAAAAGGGCTGACAAGGATAATGCCGCTGCGGTGATGGTTGAACTTGATACTCCCGGCGGTCTTGATACCTCAATGAGGGATATTGTAAAGGAGATAAGCAACTCAGGTGTTCCTGTTATTGTATATGTTTCCCCTGCAGGGGCCAGGGCTGCATCAGCAGGCGTTTTCATCACACTGTCTGCCCATGTTGCAGCAATGGCGCCGGGCACAAATATAGGCGCTGCCCATCCTGTTGCTATGGGCGGGGGGCAGATGGATAAGACGATGCTTGAAAAGGTAGAGAATGATGCTGCTGCGTATATTAAATCTATTGCAGAAAAACGTGGCAGGAATGCAAATTGGGCAGAGGATGCTGTGAGGAAGAGCGTTTCAATAACAGAAAAAGAGGCATTAAACCTGAAAGTGATAGACCTGATAGCAGACAACAGAGACAAGCTCCTTAGTTTACTTAATGGCAGGGAAATAACGACCACCGGAGGGAAGATCATACTTGAAACTAAAGGGGTAGTTTTAGAGGAGCTTCCCATGGGTTTAAGACTGAGGATATTAAATACACTCAGTAATCCCAATGTGGCATACATCCTTATGCTTATTGGCATATACGGGCTTTTCTTTGAACTGGCAAGTCCTGGTGCAATACTGCCGGGAGTGGTCGGGGCAATCTGCCTTATCCTTGCATTCTATGCCTTTCAGACACTGCCTGTTAATTATGCAGGACTACTTCTCATTATTCTCGGAATCATATTCTTCATAGCAGAGATTAAGATTGTAAGTTATGGTTTGTTGACTGTTGCCGGAGTCATATCCATGGTACTTGGTTCCATAATGCTTATGAACACAGATATACCTTTTATGAAAATATCCTGGCTGGTTATTCTCCCGGCCGTACTGCTCACTGCCGGTTTTTTTGTTATTGCAATAGGAATGGCGGTCAAGGCCCACAAACGTAAGCCTGTTACAGGTATCGAAGGCCTTACAGAAGAGACAGGAGAAGCGTATACTGACATTGACTTAGAAGGCAAGGTGTTTGTCCATGGAGAAATATGGAATGCACGGAGTGAGGAAGTTATAAAGAAAGGGGAGAAGGTAAAAATAACCAGTGCAGACGGTATGACAATTGTGGTAAAAAAATCATTACAAAATTGAAAAAGACATAAATAACCACTGAGGCACAGAGACACAGAGAAAAGTCAAATATTAAAAATACAAAATTACAATTCAAAAACAAACATTTTGAATTCGGGATACCCACGAAAGTGGGTCGTGTAATTTTTAACTTTTCATTTTAAATTTTTAATTTGCTCTGTGCCTCTGTGTCTCTGTGGTTTAAAATGGATTTTCATATGAAGAGAAATTAAACAGGAGGGTGCAAAAATGGAATTTTTTCTTAGCCCGCTTATAGTAATAATAATTGTAGTAATGTTTCTTTACAGTGCGGTCAAGATCCTCAAGGAATATGAGCGCGGAGTAATATTTATGCTGGGCAGGTTCTGGAGGGTAAAGGGTCCGGGGCTGATTCTGCTAATGCCGGGGATACAGAAGATGGTCAAGGTCAGCCTGAGAACAGTTGTGCTGGATGTCCCGACGCAGGACATAATTACAAAGGACAATGTATCTGTTAAAGTAAGCGCAGTTGTTTATTTCAGGGTAATAGATTCACAAAAGGCGATTATCGAGGTAGAGGACTACATGTATGCAACTTCCCAACTGTCACAGACTACACTAAGAAGTGTCCTTGGTCAGGCGGAACTCGATGAACTATTATCTGCAAGAGACAAGTTAAATCAGGACCTTCAGCGCATACTGGACCGGCATACTGAGCCATGGGGGGTCAAGATATCTAATGTAGAGATGAAGCATGTTGATCTGCCGCAGGAGATGCAGAGGGCAATGGCAAAACAGGCAGAAGCCGAGAGGGAGCGGCGGGCAAAGGTAATACATGCAGAAGGAGAGTTTCAGGCAGCACAGAGACTCGCTGATGCAGCAGAGATTATAAGTGTAAGACCTGCGGCCCTGCAGTTGAGATATTTACAGACGCTGACAGAGATCGCAGCAGAGAAGAACTCAACTATTATATTCCCTTTACCGGTGGACCTTATTTCGTCACTAATGGCCCCGAGAAAGAGTCCTGAAAAGGAATAATAAGGAATAGTATTGTTCAGATTTATACTCACAATTATTGCCGCTATTTTAATCTCCACTTCAACAGCAAATGCTGTCCAACGGGGAATTACAAATATTGAAATATCTCATAATGCCGGCGAACTGCTGGTTACAGCAGAATACAAAGGAGGCTTTACCCCTGAGATTAAACAGGAGATAATTAGCGGAGTCAGCAGAGAGCTTTTCTATTATATTGTACTTCAGAGTGTACTACCAAAATGGTTTGATGTAGAGAAGCTTTCTGAGACCATAAAGTACAACTTAAAATATGATATTTTAAAAAAACAGTATCTTGTTACAAGAACAGTGGGAAGCGCCAGGGAAGAACAGGTATTCGATTCGTATGATGAAATGGTAGAATGGGTATCTAAAATAGATAAGATAAGCCTGATTCCGCTTAACTCCCTGAATAAAAGATACAAGTACTATGTCAGCATAAAGGCAGAGATAAAGGCAGGAGAACTCCCATTTTTACTGCGCTATCTGCTGTTCTTTTTTCCTTACTCAAAGTTCAGTACTGACTGGGCGCATTCAACTGAATTTATGCTGAAGGACCTCAGATGAAGAGACCTGTACTAATCATCTCTATCTTCCTTTTTATTACAGCATCCCTTACAGCCCTTGAGGTTATATTTGAGAAGCGGGGGGCTTCTCTCTTAGGAAACAATATACTTATACTAACGCTGTTTGATATTAACCT
>JAHFER010000300.1 GCA_023248365.1 Nitrospirota bacterium | reverse complement strand
CTCTGAGAAATTTCCTGAAAATGGCTTTTGCATAATTATATGATCATGAGCTATAGGGAGAATTTTCTCAGCCCCGGGAAAAGGATATTTATACTGGCGGGTTATCCTGACGGCCTGATGAAAATCCGGGGCATAGATGCCAACCATATTTTTATTGCGGGTCCTTTTATCCCACCATTTGAGGGTCTCAACCGGTTTCGTATAGAGCTCCATAAAGGCGGCGGACGGATTAAAGGGATAAAAGATTGCACCCGTTATCTTAGAGAAAGCAGGAGCTGTCGCCACCTGATCAGCTAAATCTAAAATTTCAGCGCCTGTTATTCCGTAGTCGTTTTCTCCCTTCCATTTCCAGTTCGATGACGGATGGTTTGTGTGGGCAATAATCGCAAGCCCCCTCTGATTAACTATATCTGAAATTACATCTTCTGTCCTTTCATGAGGAGTGATGGACAAATGCTGTATTCCAAATGTCAGGATATGTCCATCAGTAACCCGTATCTCCTCTCCCGCCAGGAAGAGGGTATTTTTATGCCACCCCTCTTTTTTGTCTTCAAGGGGTTTCAGTGTGTCATGATCAGTTGAAATCATGAAGTCTACCTTTTGCTGGTTTGCGACTTCAGCAATCTCTTCAAACGTACCGTTGGCATCATCTGAATAATTGGTATGAAAATGAATGACACCCTGATAATCATAATAACCGTTTTGTTTCGTCTGATGGGGGCTCTTTTGATTTCCTGTTGGCAGATAAGAAATTCTTATGGCAGAAATAAACAGTAAGAAAAACACAGCGCTTAATACTTTATATTTTGTCTTCATTATTTTTACTGCTGCATCTTATGTTTCTGCTGGCTTTCAGGCACGAACCATTTTGGAAGGTTGTAGCCAATTCCTATTGGAGCCGGCTCTATCCCGTGGAATCTTGAACTTATAATGGGCAGTGCCTCAGGCACATAGAGAAAGATATAAGGAAGTTCATCAGCCAGTATCTCCTGCATCCTGAAGTAGATCTTTTTCCTCTCATTAAAATCAAAAGTCCTTCTGCCCTTCTCTAATAATTCATCCACTTCAGGATTGGCATAGCTTACAAAGTTGAATTCCTTTTCCTTTGTCTTGCTTGAATGCCATATATCATACTGGTCAGGGTCAAGACCTATGCTCCATCCAAGGACAACGGCCTCAAATCTCCTCTTATCAATAAACTCATTGACAAAAGTAGACCACTCGAGAGCCCTGATATTTACCTTGATTCCAAGCTTTCCAAGCCTGTACTGTATTATGGTGGATGTCTTCATTCTTAATGTATTCCCCATATTGGTAAGAATCGTAAACTCAAAAGGCCTGCCGTCTTTATCTAACAGCCCGTCTCCGTCTGTATCCTTCCAGCCCGATTCTGCCAGTAGAGCCTTTGCCTTTTCAGGACTGTATTCATATTTTTTTACATTTGGATTATAAGGCCATGTATCAGGCACGTAAGGTCCTGTTGCAGGTTTTCCAAGCCCGAAAAGAACACCTCCGACTAACTCTTCTTTATCAATTGCATAAGCTATGGCCTGACGAACCCTCTTGTCACCGAACATCGGATGTTTCGCAATGCACTTTCCTTGTTTGTCTCTTTTGATGCACAGGTTTAACCCCAGATATGTATATGCAAAAACAGGATGCTTGTATTTGTTAAAGTTTTCCCTGAAGTATGGGGTCTCTGTCTGCCGCTGATACTGAGTCGGGGTGATACCCATCCAGTCAATTCCGCCGGCCTGTAATTCCAGAAACATGGTGGCCTGATCAGGTATTATGCGGTACATATACCTGTCAATGTAAGGCCTCCCCTCAAAATAGTCCTTATTACTTTCAAGAACAACCTCCTGTCCAGGAACCCATTTGACCAACTTATAGGGCCCCAATCCAACAGGATTCCTGGCAAACTCACTCTTAGTAATATCTTTACCTTCAAGGAGGTGTTTGGGTAGGATAGTCAGATTACCCCAACTGCTCAGGGCAGGTGCAAATGGTTTATCATAAGTAACCCGGAATGTGTGTTTATCGAGCAGTTCTGCCTTCTTTATCTGTTTATAGTCTTCAGAATATGCAGTAGGTGTCTTCTCATCAATGATAGTCTTATAACCAAACATGACATCATCTGCTGTAAACTCAACTCCGTCTGTCCATTTCACCCCTTTCCTAAGGTGAAAGGTAATCACCAGACCGTCTTTTGATATATCCCATGACTCAGCGAGGTCACCTATAAGTGTAAGGTCTTTATCGTATTTTACTAAGCCGTTAAATATAAGCCCTGCGACTTCATGAGAGGCGCTGTCGCCTGCAAGCATGGGTATGAGGATACTCGGTTCACCAATAGTCCCCTCAATAATAGTGTCACCGTAGGCAGGGTGATTATCAGTGGTAATTTTCCCGTTTGGATTTGTATCTCCTTTATTTTGTTTACAGGATGAGAGGAATATTACTGGTATGAGAAGTATTATTATAATCTTAAATATAAGCTTCATTTATAGAATGTGAATTGTGTAAAAGTTCAAATCGGGAGGGAACAAGCCCCTCCCCTACCAATTTCTATGAGTCTTACCAAAGCCTTTCTGAATCTATAGTCATCCTCTTTTGTCCTTGGTTTAGGTCCTTTAACTCTTCTGCCCCTATTTCTCTGCTTATGTGCGGCATGTCTCTTTTCGAGGAGTATGTCAATGTTGTGATCAGAAAATAATCTTCCGGAGGGTGAAATAGGTATAGCCCCTTTTCCGAGTACTAAGGCTGCAAGGCCATAATCAGAGGTTACAACAACATCTCCTTCATTAGCCTTATTTACTATTGCAATATCAACTGACTGAAAGGCAGAGTCCACGCGGATTACATCCATACCGTTAAGTG
>JAHFER010000299.1 GCA_023248365.1 Nitrospirota bacterium | reverse complement strand
TCCGTGAGTTTCCCCTCCAGGCCGCGTCCGACCTCAATCCTCATCTTCCTGTCGTCTTTAGATACAATCAGGATGACGCCGTTATCTTTATGCTGCTGACCTATCTTCCATGAATCTGCAACCCTTATTCCAAAGTCATCTATAGCATCACCTTCAAGAGACGGTATGGTAAGTATTACTATCTGAGTGGAATCTGTCTGCTCAAAGTTCCTGAGCGCCTCTTCAATTTGTGTCTCAACAGATGGAGAGATCATATCTGCATAATCATTGACATAGCCTTTAAGTTGAGGCACATCAAGGGCATACGTATACGCAGGCAAAAGCAGGAGTGCGAAGATAATAATGTAAATATATCGTTTCATTTGAAAATGTAATTTAAACACAGAGACATAGAGTAAGAATTAATGATTTTATTAAATACTCTGTGCCTCATGTGCCTCTGTGGTAAAAATTTCTTAGAACTTAACCTGCGGCGCCTTCTCTGCTCCCGCTTCAGCCTTGAACGCCTCTCTCGGCGTTAAATGGAGCAACATCTTATTTGTAAGTACATTGGGGAAGATTCTAAGAGACGTATTATATTCCGCTACAGAATTATTGTAGCGGGTACGTGCCACATTTATCCTGTTCTCTGTTCCTTCAAGCTGATGCTGAAGGTCCTGGAAATTCTGATTTGCCTTCAGATCAGGGTACTTCTCCACAACAACCATTAACCTGGAGAGCGCAGTGCTCATAGCGCCCTGTGCCTGCTGAAATTGAGAAAATGCCTGCGGATTATTGAGCATATCCTTCGACATCTGTATAGAGCCCACCTTTGCCCTCGCCTCTGTCACCTGTATAAGAACGTCCTTCTCATGTTTTGCATAGCCCTTCACAACCTCTACAAGATTAGGGATGAGGTCATTTCTCCTCTGATATGATGCCTCCACATCCCCCCACGCCGCCTTCACTCCCTCTTCATTTGCCTGCATCTTGTTATAACCGCACCCTGATACACCAAGCATCATAAAGATTAGCACAATGTAAATTATTTTCTTCATCTCTCTTCCACCCTCCCAGGAATTCGTTACAATAACAAATATTTTCTTCTAACACATCACCCGTTACTCATTACACATTACTTGACTTTATAACACATTTCGCATAATTCTACAAACTTCTGTTGACCGCAAAGATTTACAAGGATTATACTGTGGATAGGAAGGCAGGGTAAATGAGCATACAAAAGAAGGTCGTTTCAGCTATACTTTTCGCAAGTATAATATTTCTGGCAACAAGCCTGCTTGTGACGTATTACCACGTTAAAGATGTTATGACAAATGTAACAGGTTCCCAATTCGCTGAAGTAGCAAGAAAAACAGCAGACAGGGTTGACAGTAACTTAAAAGAAGAGATTACAACATTTCAGTATTTAGCATCAAATAAAACATTTGTGAATGGCGTAAAAAGGGGGGAGAGAGTTCCTCTTGAGGGCTATCTTAAATATTACCTCAGTTTCAAGGAAGAGAAAAACAAACACCTGGGTCTTTATGTTGTTAACAAAGAAGGAAGAATTATCGCCAGCGGGGGCTTAGTTTCAAATTACTACAATCCTGACCAGACTGCTGAGAATTGGTGGAAAGTAACATATGGCAATGGAAAGGGGCAGGTTTATGTAAGCAATATTTACTTTGATAAGCTGCGCAGAGCAAGGGCATTTGATATTGGTATCCCGGTATTAGACCCGGAAACCGGAATGGTTGTGGGGGGCATAAGAAGCATAATGAACATTGATCTGTTCTTCAGCTTTATCCGGGATATGGGATTTGGCATGACCGGCCACGGCATGCTTGTAGATTCAAATGGGACACCGCTTATTTGTCCACTTCTGCCGCTTGCAGAGCATTACCTGAATCAGCCGTTGATTAAATTATTCACAAAAAAGAAGAATGGATGGGCTGTGGCTGAGAATGATGCCCATGGCGGAAAGAATTCGATAGTCGGATTCCATGAACTTGAATATATAAATTCCTTTGGCCATGATAGTCTCGGAGGCTACAAGTGGTATACATTTGTTCGTCAGGACCCAAAAGAGACCTTTGCCCCGCTAAATCATCTTATGGTAAAGGTACTCCTTTTCGATTCCGGGATAGTTCTGATTATTTCTCTTATCGGCCTTTTCTTAGCCCGTAAAATGCTGCTAAAACCGGTGAGTATAATCCATAGCGGAATGGATCAGATCTCCAGAGGAGATATTAATTATAAGATTAAAATCCATACTGGGGATGAACTTGAGTCACTTGCCAATGGCTTCAATAAAATGAGCGATTCACTTAATGAGTTTTATTCCAATCTGGAGGAAAAGATTAAAGAGCGAACAGTTGAACTGGAAAAAACCAAAAATTATCTTGAGAGTATTCTTAAATACTCAACTGACATGATTATTACCACTGATCTTCACGGGAGTATCGTTACATTTAATGAAGGCGCTGAAAGGATGTTAGGCTATAAGAGCCATGAGGTAATCGGTACCATAATGGCTGACTATTATTATAATAAAGAGGACAGAGATAAGATCGTCGGGATTATTGAATGTACTGATATGATAACAAATTTTGAAACCCAGCTTAGAAGAAAGGACGGTAACATCATTGACATTAATCTCTCCCTCTCTCTGCTAAAGGATGAGAAAGGAAAGATAATCGGTACAGTAGGTATAAGTAAAGACGTAACCAGGCTAAAGAGCGCCCAGCAGCAACTCAAAGAATACTCACAACAACTCGAATCAATGGTAAAGCAAAGGACGTTAGAGTTAGAGGAGAGCAGAAGCCACCTTGAGGCTATGTTAAGCGGTATTGCAGATGGTATTATCTTTACTAATCAGGAAAATAAGATCACTTTTATT
>JAHFER010000031.1 GCA_023248365.1 Nitrospirota bacterium | reverse complement strand
CGCAAATCCTGAGGAATGAGGCGTACTTTGTTGGTACGTCGCAATGACGAAGGATGCAGCGCAACGCCGCACGACCCATTGCATTTACTTCGTAGCAATGGGTACCCCGCTTTTTACGAAGCCGTCTATAACCCTTCCCGCTTTACCTCATCTGTCTCTGCTAATATTCTAAAGTATAGGGGGGTGCCCTCCTGGGCAAGTCCTTTAGCCTTTTTTAGCTCTCGCAGCGCCATATCCGGATTCATCGTGGTTCTGAAATAACGTGCAGAATAGAATGTCTCTCTTGCTGTATCCCCTGTCTTTTTATATGCCTGTGCAAGGTTAAAGTTTGCGGCTGTGTCTTCCTGATTCAGGCTCAAGGCACGTTCAAGATGTGCAATAGACTTCTCAGTATCCCCTGCCTCAAGATCAAGTATTCCGAGGATAACATGAGCCGGTGCATAGTCAGGCATTATGATAAGGCTTCTGCCGGCGGCCTCACGTGCATGAGCTGCATCCTGCTGTTTCAGGTAGCAGTATGCAAGATCACTGTAATATCGGGGATTGTCCCTGTTACGTTCTATTGCTGAGAGATATTTTGATACTGCCTCATTGAACCGCCCTTCTTTCATATAAGCAAGTCCAAGCAGGTAGTCTTTAATTTCTTCTCTCTCTGCCTCCGGAATCTCATCAATCTGAACAGCCTGCAGAATGGAGGTTTCTTCCTTTCGACCTCTGTTTATGGAATCTATGACAGTTATAACCCTTTTCCAGTCTAATCTCTTTTGCCTTATTTCTTTAACTGCTGATTCATTGTCAGGCATATGCGGTTCTCTCATCGTATAATTAAATACAATATCCCTCCTGCTCTCAAGATCAGGGTGTGTAGACAAATAGGCCGGTACTAACTGGGGATTAAAACGTTCATACCTGAGGAGGCTGTCAAAGAAATTCAAAAGTGATTTGGGTGGATAGCCTGCCTGCTTTAGATACCTGAGAGCATAGGTATCTGCCTCTGCTTCATTCTCACGGCTGAATTGCAGGCGTATATCAATATTTGCCGCACTGGCTATGGCAGCCGCAGCTATATTCCCCCCGCCAAGGAGAATTGCTGCAAGTGTAGCTATATCAAGCGCTGTAGTCTTCTTGGAATCTTTAAAAAAATGGTTCCGCTCTACATGGCCCATCTCATGAGCCAGAACTCCTGCAAGTTCATTCTCATCCTTCAACTGAAGGAGCAGGCTGTCAAACACAAATATATATCCTCCTGGTATTGCAAAGGCATTTGGCTGGTCCTCATGAACTACCATAAAGTGATAACTTGAAGGGTTTGAACCTATCCCCTTAACAAGCTGCTGACCTACCCTGTTTACTACATTAGTTACATCAGGGTCTTTTATGAATTGATAATGCTGGAGGGCCTCGGCGACAAAGGCCTTTCCCATCTCTTTAGTGGGACTGTTTATTTCTTCCTTTTTAACAGCAGGAGAGGAGGCACATCCTGCAACAATTGCAATAATCAATAGTAGTGATATAAATTTCATACGAAAATTATTCTCATATCCACCACAATTATTCCTGCCCCAATTACTCGTGCCCCAATTACTTCTGATGGATAGGCTATAACCGGATTGAACTCCATCTCTTCTATTTCAGGATATGCTGAGATAAACTCTGAGATTGCAACAACCGCATTTTCTATTGCATCCAAATCCACACCTTTGAGATTACGCACCCCTTTTAAAACAGGATAGCCCTTAATTGATTCTAACATTCTCCTTGCAATATTGTGAGTAACAGGCGCTATCTCAATGGCTGTATCTTTTATGACCTCTGTAAATATACCGCCGAAACCAAACATTACTACAGGGCCAAATTCGGTGTCTCTTTTAGCGCCTATAATAAGTTCTATCCCTGGCTCAGCCATTTTCTCAACATCAATGCCGGTAATGCGAGCCTCAGGCATATGTTGCCTGACTGAATTGGAAATCATTTCAAAGCCATACCGCAGTTCCTCAAAGCTTCTGATATTCAGCTTTACACCCCCAACATCAGTCTTGTGAAGGATGTCAGGAGATGCTATTTTCAGGGCTAATGGAAAGCCTGTATCACGGACAGCGGATTCTGCCTCAGATATTGTCTTACACCTTTTTGATTTTGGATATTTCAGATTCATGGCATCAAGAATTGTCTCTTTCTGCGCCACAGAAAGCATATTCAAATCTGTTTTTTTTCTTTCTTTCAGAAGGCCTGATACACCTGTAAAATCCATTGCCTTATCCGGAACAGGCTCAGTCTCCCGTTTACTTAACAATTGCACAAGTGTCTTTACTAATCTTGAAGGTGTTGGAAAGACAGGTATACCATGACGGGAAAAGGCTTCTTCAAGCATTCTGCCATCTTTTGAAAAAGGACAGAGTGATACTACAGGCTTCTGTAACCCGCCTTTTGACTGCAGGGTAGAATTGATAATGACATCCCCCAACCTGGGCGTAATGCCCGGGACAGTCATAAAGGGTATCAGGATAGCGGCGTCAAAATAACCAAGACAAGTACCTAGTACAAGGCCAAATTCGTCATCCTTTGAATTTCCTGTAAGGTCTACAGGATTGCCAAGGGAATAATAATGCGGCAAAATGGATTTAAGTTTATTTAATGGTTCAGGAGGTATCTCCGGCACATCTAAGCCAGCCTTATTACATAAGTCCGCAGCCATAACTCCAATACCGCCGGCATTGGTCAGTATAAGTATCCTCTTACCTTTCCCATATTTCTGCCCGCTCTTCTTAATTGATAAGGTCTTCAGCAGGTCGAGAAATTCCTCAATAGTCCCTGCCTCATATATCCCGCTTCTCCTGAATGCCGCCTGAAAGATTTCATACATACCTGACATAGAACCTGTGTGGGAACGGGAGGCCTTTCTCCCGGCAGGCTCCTGTCCCAGCTTAAGGGCAACTACAGGTTTCCTGCATATTTGGGCCGCACTGATAAATCTCCTTCCATCCTTAATGGATTCAACACATAAACCTATAACAGCGGTCTCATCATCAGAACTCAGGTATTCAAGCATGTCAGTCTCGCTGACATCCACCCTGTTGCCATAGCTTACCGCCTTGGCAATACCCAGCCCTTCCTGTTCCAACAAAATCATCGTTGTGCCGAGGACTGAGCCGCTCTGTGATATGACAGATATATTTCCTGCATGGGGTCTTGGAACACGGTCAAATGGCAGAAAAAATGTATCAAGTCCTGCAGAGGGATGAAAAATACCGAGGCAATTAGGCCCTATAATGCGAATACCGGAGGAAATTGCAATCTCCCGGATTTCCCTTTCTAAACCCTCTCCACCCTCTGTTTCACCAAAACCTGAACTTGCAATAATAACGTGGCGAACCCCTTTTGCTGTATGTTCTCTCAATAAACCCGGAACAGCATCAGGCGGGGTTATAAGTACAGATAGGGAAACAATTTCCGGAACATTGCTTATCGCCGGGAAACATGGTATGCCATGTAATTCTGTATAATGCGGATTTACAGGATATATCCTTCCGTAAAAACCATGCAGTAAGTTTTTAAGGACTATCCCCGAGGGTTTATTCTCATCATGAGATGCCCCGATTATAGCAATAGATTCGGGATAAAAAAAAGGATTCAGATCTTGCTGTCCTGCCATAAAGGTTAGAATACACTCTGGAAATAAAAAATGCAATGAAGATGATTTACAAGTTGCTGTAAATGTAATATGATAAAATCCGATTTTAAACAAATAAATTAAGAACATGCATGTCTGAAAAACCTGATATCCAATTTACAGAACATATTCTGGTAGTAGAAGATGATCCGGCAGTGAGAGATTATCTGCAGGAACTGTTTTCCTCAAATGGTTATTTAGTCAGAACCGCTTCAACCGGCAAAGAAGCTCTAAGTATTCTGGCTAACGAATATTTCCCATTGCTCATTACTGACCTTATGCTTCCGGACCTGCTCGGCACTGAAATTTTAAAGTATGTCCAGCAACAGGAGATTAATTCAGCAGTATTGATTATGACAGGATTTGGTTCAGTAGAGTCTGTAATTGAGGCCCTTCGTCAGGGGGCATATGATTATATAACAAAACCATTTAGTCCGCAGATCTTACTCCACCGTGTGGCAAGGGCGCTGGAGAAGATTCACATGAAGGAGATTACAAGGGATATTTCATCAAAGATAGTTTATGCTGCAGAAGAGGAAAGACGCCGCATCTCCCGTGATGTACATGATGTGTTAGGTCAGGCCCTTGCGGTAATAAAATTAACATTAAAGGCCATCCGTAACAAAGTCCCGGCCTCAGAAAAAGAAATTTTATCTGACATAGATGGCCTGTCTTCCCATGTAGAAGATACCATGAATGAGATATCGAGGATTACAAAAAACTTAAACCCTTCATATGTTGCTGAATTAGGATTCTCAAAGGCCATCAGGCTTTATATTGAAACCTTTTCAAAAAAGACAGGGATCCAGGTTCATTCATCTCTGCCTGACAGCTTTTCCTTTCAAGACCCGCAGCAGAATATACATCTTTATAGAATTGCACAGGAGGGCCTTACAAATGTCGCAAAACACTCCGGCGCCACAAAGGTAGAATTAAATCTGAAGGTTGCTGACGGACTTGCACACTTTTCTGTTGAAGATAATGGAAAAGGTTTTGATAAGCCACAGGAGGATAAACTGCTGGGCCTTGGTTTGATAGGGATGAAGGAAAGGGCAGCAATATTAGGCGGTAGATTATCAATAGAATCTATACCAGGACATAAAACAATTATCAGAGTTGAGGTACCTTATGAATCTATCAGTTCCCGGCACAATAGAGAATAAATATATCAAAATACTTTTAGTAGACGACCATGCCATGTTCAGACAGGGTTTAAGGCGTATCTTAGAATCTGAGAGCGATTTTATGATCACAGGTGAAGCTGATGATGGTATTAAAGCCTTACAGATGGCAAAGGTCCTCTTACCCGATATAATACTTATGGATATTTCAATGCCTGACTGTAATGGTATAGAGGCCTCTCAAAAGATAAAACAAGTCCTGCCTTTGACTAATATTATCATTCTAACGATGCACGAAGACCTCTTCCTGCAAAGAGAAGGAAAGAAAATCGGGGTTTCAGGATATATATTGAAGAAATCCGCTGATACAGAATTGATTGATGCGATTAGAAAAGTCCACTCAGGCCATACTTATTTTAATATTGAGGCTGATACTTCAGAAAGTTTTTCAACAGAGATTGCTTCCTATGACTCACTTAGTTCCCGTGAAAAGGAAATCCTCAGGAGGCTTGTAACCGGCATGACAAACAGCGAAATGGCCGAACATTTCTGCATCAGTGTGAGCACAGTAGAGACTCATAGAAAGAATGTCATGAAAAAACTCAAACTACACAGCCTCAGCGAACTTATCAAATTTGCACTTATGCATGGGCTGATACAGAGATAGCACATAACTCCCGCTTACAAGGAAATGACAGAAAACTTCTGTTTAGACCATCCTTGCAATTGTCACCACATAAACTTTTCCTGCACCGCTTTTCTTAAGCACCTTTGCACATTCGTTTACTGTTGAACCTGTGGTGTAGACATCATCAACAAGTATAATATTCTTTCCTTTAATAACTTCATTGTTCTGAACAGTAAAGGCGCCGGTAACATTTTCCTTTCTTTCCCTGAAGCCAAGTTCAACCTGCGGCTTTGTATAACGCTGTCTGTTTAGAATATCTGTAAGAACTGGTATTCCAAACTTTGAATTTATTACTGATGTAATGATTGCAGACTGGTTATATTCTCTTTCTCTCAGGCGGTTCTGGTGAAGAGGTACCGGGATCAGGAAAGGCGCTTCAGGACATCTTTGGATTAAATTTGTTAAACCGGCAACCATTACATCATGACCAGCAAGGGCCAACCCTATGTGAATCTTCTTTTTATACTTGAATAACTTTATTGCCTCAGCAAGCACCTCTGTGTATGGACCGGCAGATATAGCCCTGTCAAAATATGGAGGATTCTTTATACATTCACCGCAGGTATGTGCGGAAGAGGAGACTGGGAAAGGATCTGCGGAAGTTTCAAGAGAAGGATACGGTACACCACATTGAGGGCAACAGGGCATATTAAACCACTTTATCCCTTCCCAGCATTTATTGCAAAAACATGCAGTCGTAGTAGTGGCGGTAGTTATAAAGCAGCCGCACTGTTTACATACAGCGGGAAATATTATATTCAATATGTGGCTAAGCATATTCATCCTGAAATACCTCTCTGACGTCATTCCTGCGAAAGCAGGAATCCAGAACTATATCACGGCTCTGGATTCCCACTTTCGTGGGAATGACAAAACTAATAGAAAATATTTTTGATTTTTTAAAGGCTTATCTGACGATAAGCGATGTCCCTGTCATCTCTGCGGTATGGATGCCCACAGAATCCAGGGAAATCCATTCGACAAGTATTATCACATTAAAGCTGTTCACCAGCGGTTTGTAGAACACGTGCATACAGGTTTTCGGTAACCCAGAACCCGGCCTCCAAAATCAGTTTATCAAGTATCGGTTTGATGGAAGAAATCAGTCCCTTGTGCTTGGCTTCTATAAGGCAACCCAGGAGGCCAACCAACTTCAACCCCATCCTTGATGCAACCATTCTTCCCCGGCGTTCATCAAGCAGAAGGAGGCCTGCCTTAAGTTCAAGTGCAAGAGATATAGCCTCTGCTTCGCCCTTGTCCAACTCGATCTGAAGGGCCATAACCTGAAGACGGTTTGTGACCTTTTTGGTTTCAATCCAATCCAATGCCTGAACTTCCTTTGAACCTGCCTCTCCTGAACCCGTTACAGCTATTTCTTGATATACAGATTCTGGAATGGCAATAACACCATAGAGTTGACGTAATAAATCCAACTGTCCTATAGTGGCCAGATTAATAATTGGGGATGTGTCACTAACCACAATCATATCCGGCCCATCTCATGCAATATCCTTAAGTCTGCTTCAAATTCGGCTACATCATAGTGTACCGGAATCTTGCGACTTGCCAGGAGATGCTGGAACTGTAACTGGCTCATACCTGCCAAGCAGCTTGCCTGTCCTAATGTAAGTTTATCTTTCTGGAAAAGCAAAACAGCCATTTCTTCCTTTACCTCATCCTCTGACATGTGAGTAGCCTGCAATATCTCATCAGGAATGACAATCACCATCTTGTTTTCCTCCTTACATCCCGTTTGGATTAATTATCAATAAAGGATACACAAGAAATCTCTTAAACACAATACCAGCTTCACGGTGACATTACAAAAATATATTTTCATTATAGACTATAGTTGGGGACTGGAGGGAATTTCCATCAGGAAATAGTAACAAAAAAAGGAAGCATTGATTCGATGTTATGAGAGGACTGGAAAGGCCATAGAGAATGAGACTTTTATTGAAGACTTTGAGATGAAATTAAACCGTTCCCTGAGAAAGGGAAAACCAGTCCCCCCAAGGCCAACAAGAAGCGATTCAAAAAATTAAGTTTGGTGTCCCCGGAATATCCGCTGTCGGGAATGTTTACACATCTCGGGTTTACAGGGTTCCGATTCAAGCTGTTTTAAATATGGCCTCTCCTAAATGGGAGACACAAAATGCTAAATTACAAATCGTTTGTTAAGTTAAAATAAACTGTGGTTGTTGTCGCATAGTTCTCTGATTTATTTTCAATATTTTTTCAAGCTGCTCTAAATCATATTTCATACAAAATGACAATAGTTCTGTAAGATCATTATTAGATTTCAATGAAAAGAATTTCCTTTTAGGATAAAAGTAAACCAGGACTAACTTCTTTCTCTCCAATAAATTAATAATATTATTAAGCGTACCCTTACTTTTACCATCCCATATCATAAAGCCATAATCTGCTTCATCACTCATCTTCTCATCACGAATTGCATAGTACTGGAAATCTTTATATGTCCGATTGACCGGAACAAGTCGGGTTTCCCATATTCCTAAATTATTCCTGCAATTATTTCCAGCGCAAAAAACGAGTACATTAGCATATGATTTTTCGGTCAGATACTTCTGCATGGCCCGGTCAGCACCGTTAGCATCCCCAAGCAAAATAAAGTAACCTTTAGAAATAGACTGTTCATCTTTCTTTTTCAATTAACCTTTTTATAACTTCCTTGTCAAAATGTCAACACAAATAAATTAAGGAATCATCCTTGCAATTGTCACCACATAAACCTTTCCCGCACCATTTTTCTTTAGCGCCTTTGCACATTCGTTTACTGTTGAACCTGTGGTGTAGACGTCATCAACAAGTATAATATTCTTTCCTTTAATAACCTCATTGTTCTGAATAGAAAAAGCGCCGGTAACATTTTCCTTTCTTTCCCTGAACCCAAGTTCTACCTGCGGTTTGGTATAACGCTGTCTTAGCAACACATCGGTCATTAGAGGAATACTAAACTTTGAACTGATTACAGATGCGCTGATTGCAGACTGGTTATACTCTCTTTCTCTCAGGCGGCTCTGGTGAAGAGGTACCGGGATCAGGAAAGGCGCTTCAGGACAGCTTTGGATTAAATTTGTTAAACCGGCAACCATTACATCATGACCAGCGAGCGCTAACCCGATATGAATCTTCTTTTTATATTTGAATAACTTTATTGCCTCAGCAAGCACCTCTGTGTATGGGCCGGCAGATATAGCCCTGTCAAAATATGGAGGATTCTTTATACATTCACCGCAGGTATGACCGGAAGATGAGACTGGGAAAGGCTCTGCGGAAGTTTCCAGAGAATGATACGGGATCCCGCATCTGGGGCAACAGGGCAGATTAAACCACTTTATCCCTTCCCAGCATTTATTGCAAAAACATGCAGTCGTAGTAGTGGCGGTAGTTATAAAGCAGCCGCACTGTTTACATACAGCGGGAAATATTATATTCAATATGTGGCTAAGCATATTCATCCTGAAATACCTCTCTGACGTCATTCCTGCGAAAGCAGGAATCCAGAACTAAGCCATTGCTCTGGATTCCCACTTTCGTGGGAATGACATAACTAATAGCAAATATTTTTATTTTTTTATCTTTACTTTTTGATTTTCTTAAAAACCTATCTGACGATAAGCGATGTCCCTGTCATCTCTGCGGGTTTCTCAATCTCCATTAGATCAAGAAGTGTGGGAGCGATATCTGCAAAGATGCCGGGACGAAGGGTAAGACCTTTTTGGGTAATAATAAACGGTACAAAATTTGTGGTGTGTGCTGTGTGGGGTTTGCCGGTATCATACTCAATCATCTGCTCAATATCACCATGATCAGAGGTTATAACTGCAACCCCTGCCATATCATTTATGGCGGCAAGCGCCCTGCCAAGACACTCATCAACAACCTCTACTGCCCTGATACCTGCTTCAAGTACACCGGTATGTCCAACCATGTCAGGATTTGCATAATTAACTAATATAAATCCATACTCTCCTGAACGTATGCGTTTCTCAAGCTCTTCAGTAACCTTATAGGCGCTCATCTCCGGTTTCAGGTCATACGTGGCAACATCCTTTGGAGACTGTATAAGCATACGGTCTTCTCCGGGAAAAGGTATCTCCTCACCGCCGTTAAAAAAGTATGTTACATGGGCATACTTCTCTGTTTCAGCAGTTCTAAACTGTTTTAGCCCCTTTTTACTTACAACCTCACCAATAATATTCCGTAGTTTTGTTGTTTCAAACGCCGCTGGAAGCTGCAACTTTTCATCATACAACTTCAAGGAGGCAAATGCCGCAAGAGATGGAAATGCCTTCCGTTGAAATTTTTCAAACGCTTTCATTGTCAGCGCTGTAGTAATCTCTCTGGCCCGGTCTGCCCTGAAGTTAAAAAATATAACTCCGTCACCGTCTTTTATAGTAGCAACCGGTTCTCCGGCCTGGTCACTGATTATTACCGGAACAACAAATTCATCAGTTATTCCCTGCGCATAACTCGTCTCAACTGCCTCAGCAGGATCTGAGATCTTTAATCCCTCTCCCCCAACTATTGTATTGTATGCCTTTTCAACCCTGTCCCATCTGTTATCGCGGTCCATAGCATAGTAACGTCCTGAGATAGTAGCTATTCTACCGATGCCCTCTTTTTTCAGATAATCCTGAAGGGATTTTACATATCCTATCCCGCTTTGCGGAGGGGTATCGCGTCCGTCTAAGAACGCATGAATATACAACTCTCTTATTCCAGACCTTTTTGCCATTTCAATGATTGCAAAGAGATGGAGGATGTGGCTGTGAACACCACCGTCTGAAAGAAGTCCAATAATATGGAGTCTGCCGGATGAAGACTTTGTTTTTTCCATACACTCAAGCAGGACAGCGTTACTATAAAATTCACCATCACTTATTGTTTTATCAATACGGGTTAGGTCCTGGTAAACCACGCGGCCCGCCCCAATATTAAGATGGCCAACCTCGGAATTACCCATCTGACCTTCAGGCAGACCAACAGATTCTCCTGAGGCATCAAGAGATGTATGGGAATATTCTTTTAGAAGTGAATCATAAACAGGGGTATTTGCAATGGTAATTGCATTACCCTCTTTTTTGGGATTAATCCCCCATCCGTCTAATATTATCAGGATTACCGGTCTCAGTTTCCGCTCCATTCAATCCTATC
>JAHFER010000030.1 GCA_023248365.1 Nitrospirota bacterium | reverse complement strand
CGATTTATCTGCCGGATATAAAATACAGTAATAATAACTTTGCAAGGCAGTACTCAAAGGCAAAAGATTATGTCAGATACAACCGGACTGCCCTGATAGAGATGAAAAGACAGGCGGGCGACCTTGTAGTTGACGATAATGGCATTGCCGTTAAAGGACTTATAATAAGACACCTTGTTTTACCCAATGATCTCTCAGACAGTGAGGATAGCCTTAAATTTATCAGTGAAGAAATGGGACAGGGAACCTGCTTAAGCACAATGTCCCAGTATTTCCCGGCACATAAAGCTGAACAATACCCGCTCCTTTCAAGACCAATAAGAGAACGTGAATATGAAAAGGTACTGGAATGGCTCGATAGTTTTGGTCTTGAGAATGGATGGGTACAGGACTATTTAAGCAGAGATTACTACTGCCCTGATTTTGAAAGAGAACAACCCTTCGTAATAGAATAGGAAAAATCAACAGTAACCACTGACGAAGTATTGAAGTGCACATATTCTTTATTCAATAGCATTGCAACATGCACATAATTAAATGCTGATTTATTAGCAGTGTGAAATAGTTCTGCCTGGTTCCCTGGCAGCTACCTCAATAAGTAATAAAAAATTTTCCTGGTATGTACTGGGAAACAATAGGCTTTCTTACAAAACTTAAATAAATCAACCAACATATTATAGAACTGGCAAAGGACTTGCAATTAAACTCTTACTAAGATTACTGAGATATTAATTTAGAGAAACCATCAGTAATTGGCAACTCCGGGATGTTCTTACTTACATAATAATTCAAATATAATCTTCTAACAATTCAAATCTAATCTGTTTCAATACAATTCGATACAGCCATCTTCTGTTGAAAAGCAACACTAATTCAACAGGTTTACAACAACAACAAACAACAAAGAAAGGAGTTTTAAAAATGAAAACTATTATGGAGAGAACAAAGCAGGTGAAAATTATGAAAAGAATATTTACGTTAATAATTGGTTTGGTGTTGATCCTTGCGTTTACAGTCTCAGCCCATGCGACGCTCATGGACATGGGTAACGGGACAATCTACGATACGGACCTGAATCTTACCTGGTTGAAAGATGCAGGAATGGGAGGTGTGAAGACTTGGTCCGATGCAGTGAACTGGGCTGACAACCTGGTGTATGCGGGTTTTAGTGACTGGCGACTCCCAACAACTGATCCTGATTGTGGTGTTGGCTACAACTGCACGGGTAGTGAGATGGGTCATCTCCACTATACAGAGCTTGGGAATCCGGCAGCAGGCGGACTAATCTACACTTCCCCCTTTAGTAACCTGCAGCCCTTCGGCTACTGGTCTGGTACAGAGGATGCTTCCAATCCTAATTATATGGCGTGGTTCTTCAACTTTTTCCTTGGCCACCAGGACGCGCCCAGTAAAGACGGCCTCTTCTATGCCTGGGCTGTACGTTCCAATGTATCCCCATTGAGTGCCGTTTCGGTTCCGGAACCTGGCACGCTAATGCTATTGGGTTCCGGCCTGGCAGGAATAGTTGCATGGAGAAAGAGGCTGGAATGAAAGACATTGCCGGGATGGTATGCTATCTTAGAGTAGCCCTTTGGGTATTGAGTAACCTATAAATAAAGTTCCGCCATTTAAATCACAAAATAAAACATCCTTGACAAACTTCCGGTTATAGTGTTTATTTAAAATCTATAAAGAAGAGGTGAACCTCTTCAGGTAAAGATTTAAAAAAATATAACGATATTAATCAGGGCCACGAAGGTCAATCAACTTGCGAAAAGCTGGTAACTTTCATGGCCTTTTTTATTTCGGCTTAATGACACCATGGAGGTCTTTCCCACTTGTATTGTGGAGAAACATACTTTCATGGTTTTTTTTTGAGTGAACAATTAACTAAGCAGAAAGGAGAGTAGAAAAATGTTTTTAAGAACAAGACCTATGCAACATATCACGAAGGTAATTTTTGTAGTATGTTCTCTTTTTATTTTACTGGTTTTTATCCCTGTTGCCCATGCACATGAAGGTGAAGAGGAGGATGCCGGCCATTTAATTCCCCATCAGTTGGATGGTCTGCACATTACAGGGGGGGTTACTTCCATACTCCAAGGTACAAGCGGGATTGCCAATCACGGAGATGTAACAGACTTTTCATACACACTTGATTTAAACTTTGAAGCCCCTGTAAGCAAAACAGGGAAAGTTGTAATTGCCTTTGAAGCAGGCAATGGCAAAGGTGTAAATGATAACATGCCGTCATTATCCATATCAAACTATGATGCGTATATAACTGAGGTTAATTCAGGAATAGATACTCCCGGAGTAGTGACTCCTTCGGTGTCTCAGGTATACTATGAAGGAAAATACTTTGATGGATTCCTTGGAGTCAAAGCAGGTAAAATTGACGTACATGCCTGTCATGACGATAATGCCTATGCCAATGATGAGACTGACCAGTTTATAACAGGAATGTTTGTTAGGTCTACCGGTTCTATCTTCCCGGAGCTGGATACTTACTATGCCCCCGGAGTATCGCTTACCTTAAGTCCTTCAGAGATGTTTGATTTCACAGTAACCGGTGCAAATGGAAATGGGTCCGGTTTTGAGGATGTATTTTCTCATGCCTATACTGCAGGGCAAGTAAATGTAAAACCTAAGTTTTTAGGCAACGACGGGAATTACAGATTTTATTATATCTATGATGCCCGTAAATATACAGAGATTGGAAGCGGCAAGACCGCGAACAACAACGGCTTTGGCCTTAGCCTTGACCAGAATATTTCAGAAGGGATAGGGCTTTTTGCACGTTATTCATCTCAGGATGACAGTATTGATGAGAATCTTGTAAAATCTTCTGTCAGCGGAGGAGTATCAGTGAGCGGAAAGATGTGGAAAAGGGATAATGATGTCATAGGTGTGGCCTATGGAATTTTAAATGTAAATGATAAGTCTTCACATGCTGCTGCTAATCCCGGAGATGAAGGACATTTTGAGGTTTATTATAAAGTTGGTTTTAGCGACCACTTCACTCTGACACCTGATTTGCAGGTCGTGACAAATGCAGGCGGAGATGCCGGTCAGGATACTATAACTCTGTTAGGTGTAAGGGGACAGCTTAATTTCTAAGTGGCAGTTATAATAAAATAAACAATAACAAGGAGGAATCAGCTATGAATAAGGCCGGATTCAAAAAGTCAGGATGGATATTTTTATTATCATTAACATTCGTATTTTGTTCGTATTTCAGGAATCCGGCGTATGCACATTTTCAGATGATTATCCCTTCTGATGAGATGGTATCTCAGTTAGACAGCAATAAGATAACTTTAGACGTAAGATTCTATCATCCCTTTGAAGGGCAGGGAATGAACATGGAAAAACCTGTTCAATTCGGTGTGATAACCCGCGGCAAGAACATCAACCTGCTTCATGACCTGAAAGAGGTTAAACTTAAGGATAGGGAAGGAAAAAAGTTTACTGCCTTCAAGGCTACATATTCAATTAAGAACCCCGGTGACCATGTTTTCTTTGTCGAGCCAACGCCCTATTGGGAACCTGCAGAAGAGACATTCATAATTCATTACGCAAAGGTTATAGTTAATGCCCTTGGGATGGAGGAGGGTTGGGATACAGAGGTTGGTCTTAAGACTGAGATAGTTCCGCTTACAAGACCCTATGGGTTGTGGACGGGCAATGTATTTCAAGGGATTGTTAAACTAAATGGAAAGCCTGTCCCATTCGAAGAGGTTGAAGTGGAGTACTTCAATGATCAGGCAAAACTCAAGGCCCCTGCTGACCCAATGGTTACACAGGTTGTTAAGACCGACCAGAACGGTGTTTTCACTTATGCAATGCCAAAGGTCGGATGGTGGGGATTTGCGGCTCTGAATAAAGATGAAAAGACAATGACACATGACGGAAAAGAATATCCTGTTGAGATTGGCGCAATTTTGTGGGTAAAGACTTATAACATGAAGTAAGCGTCTATTGACTTTAACAAAGTTGTCGGGTATAGTTTTTGCTATATATTATACTTGATAACACTCCTCATGAAGAGGATGCAGAAGTTAAGAAAAGAAGTTCATCATTAATGAATTATGGCCATGTAGGCCTGATACCCTTGTTAAAGAGGGGCCTATATGGCCTTTTTATTTTTTAGACCCGGAGAGATATAACAATGATAAAATCAACAAGAAATAATTTAAGGTTTTTCTTACTTCTTACTCCTTACTTCTTACTTCTCACTGTCTTTTTATCAGGGAAAGATGCTTACGCCCATAAAGTGCAGATGTTTGTGCATGTTGAAGGGGATAAGGTCGTCATCGAGGGATATTTCCCGGACGGCACAAAGACAGTGAACAGCGAGGTTATTGTCATAGACAATAATTCAGGTAAAGAACTGCTGAAAGGCAAGACCGATGATGCAGGTAAATTTTCCTTTAAGAGTCCGGTAAAAACAGATCTTAAAATAGCCCTTAATGCAAGTCTTGGTCATAAAACAGAATATGTATTGCCAGGGAATGAACTTGCCGATAAGGCGGGAAGCAACCCTGATAAAAAGGCAAGCTCAAATAAAATTGATAAGGAAAAAAAAGTCTCCGGCCAGGCATCCGCAGCTACTCAGGCTGATTCTGCAGAACTTCAGCTTGCAGTTGAAAAAGGGGTAGAAAAGGGCGTTACCCCGCTCATGCGAAGTTTTTACGATTGTAAACAACATGTATTTTTCTCTGAGATCATCGGAGGCATTGGTTATATTTTTGGGATACTTGGGATCGTACTTTATTTTCAATCAAGAAAAAATAAGTAATATGGAGGCTATATAAAATGCACATCTCTGATGGAATTCTGTCTGCTCCTGTTCTTACCGCGGGATTTGTTGGAACCGCAATTTTAGCCGGTGTAACTCTTAGAAAGATGGATATGGAAGAGATCCCAAAGATATCTGTTATTACTGCCGCTTTTTTTGTGGCATCTCTGATTCATATACCTCTTGGTGTTACCAGTGTTCATCTTATCCTCAACGGCCTTGTGGGTATTACGCTGGGGCTAAGGAGTTTCCCTGCTATAATGCTCGCTGTAGCGCTTCAGGCATTGCTCTTCGGCCACGGAGGGGTTACAGTGATTGGAGTTAACAGTATTATGTTAGGAGGAGGAGGTTTGGTAGCATATTTTATCTGGCAGTTACGCCACCGTTTTCCTTCAGGTCCAAAGCGGGAACCTATATTTGGCGGTATTGCCGCTACTTTGAGTGTTGTCTCATCAGGCATTGTCCTTGCCCTTGCCCTTGTAACAACCGGAGAGGAATTTAAGGCAACTGCCGGCTATGCACTTTTAGCCCATGTCCCTATCATGATAATCGAGGGAATAGTGGTCGGCGCCTGTGCAGGTTTTCTTGCAAAGGTAAAGCCTGAGATACTTGCAGGTCAAATTCAAACAGGAAAACGCAATGCCCCTTGATATAGACCGCTTTGCACATTTAGAGACATCTATTCACAGATGGGATCCGAGAGTCAAGATACTTTCTCTTGGGATATTTATGTTTGGAGTGGCAGTACTAAAGGCCCTTCCCCTGGTAGCTATTGCGCTTATAATGGCTATGATTTTTATCAAAATTACCGACCTGCCATTTCATTTCATTTATAATGGCCTGAAATGGGTTGCAGTCTTTCTTGCCCCCTTTTTTATCATAATGCCTTTTTCCTATCCGGGAGAAGCTGCATTTTACATATGGAAACTTCCTTTTGCCTGGGAGGGCCTGCGTCTGGCAACACTTATATTTGTGAAGGCTATTGCAATTGTAATGACAACTTATGCTATATTTGGTTCTGCCCGTTTTGACGTTTCAATGATTGCCTTACAACATTTGAAATGTCCAAAGGTAATAGTGCAGATGCTTTTATTTACCTACCGTTACATCTTTGTTTTTGTCGAAGAGATGAAACGAATGGATACGGCCATGCGCTGCCGCGGCTTTGTTATGAAGACAAATTTAAACACCCTTTATGTTATGGGAAACTTTGTCGGGACTTTACTGGTTCGAAGCTTTGAACGGACAACTCGGGTTTATAAGGCTATGCTATCCAAAGGATACCAGGGTGAGTTTCACACAATGGTGGAATTCAGCGCCGGGTGGAAAGATTTTCTAAAGGCCGCTCTGGTGCTGGGTGTAATTATAGCGCTTCTTGCCAGTGAATTGCTGGGGATTTTTAGACAGGCCGTATTTGGATGGTATTGATTATATAATGTAGGGGAGGGTCTTGTCCCCTCCCGCAGTCAGGAATCAGGGGTTAGAAAAATAATCAGGTAAGGGAGAGTTGGATGGCGAAACCAAATTCTATTGAAGTCAATAATGTATTTTTTACATATCCGGATGGGCATGATGTAATAAAAGGGCTCTCCTGCACTATTGGACATGGTGAGAAGGTTGCTTTGATAGGCCCTAACGGGGCAGGAAAGTCTACCTTTATGAGCTTATTGAACGGAGTTCTTCTTGCGAGTGAAGGAACAGTTGTAATTGACGGCCTGGAAATTAAAAAAGAAAACCTTATAGAGGTACGAAGAAAGGTTGGGATAGTATTTCAGGACCCTGATGATCAGCTTTTTTGCCCTACTGTGTTTGATGACGTGGCCTTTGGCCCGCTTAATCTGGGGTTATCTAAAGATGAGATTAATCATCGCGTTAAAGAGGCGCTTGAGATGGTAGGATTAACAGGCCGGGAAGATCGCCCCTCATTCCACCTCTCATTTGGTGAAAGAAAGCGTCTTGCACTGGCCACTGTTTTATCATACCAGCCTGAGATACTTGTCTTTGATGAACCATCCACAAACATGGACCCCTTGAGCCGCAGGAGATTAATTGAATGGCTCAGGACATCAGATAAAACCATTCTCATGTGTACTCATGATCTTGATATAGCCCTTGAAGTGTGTCACCGCTGTATCGTATTGACGGACGGCAAAATTGTTGCAGACGGACTGGCGTCAGAAATACTTTATGACCGTACATTACTTGAGGCAAACAGCCTTGAACTGCCGCTGGCGCTTCAGACCCACGAATTACTCCACGATATGCTTTCCTCTGCAACTATGGATGAGGAGCATCGTGATATTATCAAGAATTTCCTGCATGCCCATCTTCATATACACGGCCCGGATCAGCATAAGCATGTACACTTACATGCCCATGAACATGGTCATGAGCACCTTCATGAAGAAACTGTACCTGAAACTCACATACATGAATTAAAGCACCCTGAGCATTCACCGGAACATCCGGACGTTATAGTTCCTCATTCACATGAAGCGGCACATGAACAGGAGGCCAAAAAGGAGAAAGAAGCCCCTCAGGGAAAGGGGGTAAGACTAAAGCGTAAACTGTTCGGCGGCGGCCATTCCCACGGGGATGGGTTTCATACGCATTAAGTCTTGACGGCTTCGTAAAAAGCGGGGTACCCATTGCTACGAAGTAAATGCAATGGGTCGTGCGGCGTTGCGCTGCATCCTTCGTCATTCGACGTACCAACAAAGTACGCCTCATTCCTCAGGATTTGCGCGCCTTGCACCTGGAGCTTTTTACGAAGCCGTCCGCTTCCATGGCTTTATTACGAGGCCACCCAGTTTTCCCAAACAACTCATATTCAACAAAATCGCAAATCATATGACCAATAAGGATATGGGCCTCCTGAATCCTTGGAGTTACATCTGAGGGAACACCAATACAGCAGTCAGATACCTTATAAATCATTGTGTCCTTATTATTGCCGGTTAGTCCTATAGTTATAATACCCATTTCTTTTGCAACATTAATTGCCTCAATAACATTCTTAGAATTGCCGCTTGTAGAAATACCGATAAGCACATCTCCCCTTTCCCCTTTTGCCTCCACCTGTCTTGAAAAGACCTTGTCGAAACTATAATCATTTCCAATTGCGGTAAGAGAAGATGTATTTACTGTCAATGCCTCAGCATTCAGCGCCTTTCTATCTATAAAGAATCTGCTTACAAACTCTGTTGCTATATGCTGGGAATCTGAGGCGCTGCCCCCGTTACCGCAAATCAAAAGTTGCTTGCCATCCTGAAAAGCCTTTAATATTAGCTTTGCAGCCTCTTCTATCCTTGATAGAATCTTATTATCACTTTCAATCAGGGTAATAAGCTTTATGTGTTCACTTAATCTTTCTTTCCAGAATTTAAATTCAGTCATGATACACTTATAGCATAGATACACATCCTTGACAACAACCTGCCTATCGCCTATAATGCCTTTCGTTGTCAATGCAAACATACCAGGTTTATTTACAGAAATATCTTTATTTTTATTAATGAAATCCTATAAACAAAATACGTTAAAGTCGTACTATTTAGTAATTCTATGTTTATTACTTCTTGGAGGCGTTTTTCCTGCAGATGCAGCATTTGCCCAGGACATAATGAAACCTTCGACTATGTCTTATTCACCTGAGCAGATAAAAAAGGGGAAGGAGATATTACAACAACAACAGCAGCAGCCTTCCGAAAAAGAACAGTTAAAACTACAGGATTCAACATCAAAAACAGACCAGCCGTCCAATAAGACATCTGAGAAAAGGCCTTCCAGTTTTGAAGAATATATACAATCAAAAAGCCCGCTAACCGTACCTATTGATATAAAGCAGTTTGGCTATGACCTCTTTGAACAACCTCCCAGTACATTTTCTCCTGTGGACACAGTTCCTGTTGGACCAGATTATCTCCTCGGACCCGGTGATGAAATACGGATAAGCATTTGGGGGAAATTAAGCGGTGAGTATTCTGCCATCATTGACCAGGATGGAAAGATAAACCTGCCGCAAATAGGCATACTTTATGTTTCAGGACTCACTTTTAAGGAGGCCAAAGAATCTATTGAAAAGGAGTTTGCCCGCTTATTCAATCCTCAGGAAGTTAAGATAAATATTAGTACCGGAAGTTTAAGATCTTTAAGGGTCTTCATCGTTGGAAGGGCGCAGAAACCCGGAAGTTTTACACTGTCTTCCCTTTCCACACTTGTAAATGCCCTCTTTGCAGCAGGAGGACCAAATAAAAGCGGTACAATGAGAGATATTCAGGTTAAAAGAAATGGAACAACATTAGTCCACTTTGATATGTACGATTTTCTTCTTAAAGGAGACAAGTCCAAAGACATACGGCTTATGCCTGAGGATGTAATATTCATACCGCCAGTAGGCCCGCTTTCAGGTATCGCAGGTAATGTAAACACCCCTGCTATATATGAACTAAAAGGGGAAACACAACTTTCAGAGCTTGTTGAAATGGCAGGCGGATTAAATGATATAGCCCTAAAGGGAAGGGTTCAGATTGAACGTATTATCAATAACAGTCAACAGGTCGTTCTGGAATCAAACCTGGGTGAAGTAAAATTAGAAGATATTAAGATTCAACCTGGTGACCTCATCAAGATCTTTCAGGTTATACAGAATAAAAGAACTGTAACAGTCTCAGGGGCTGTATACAGGGAAGGAGAATATGGTTTTAGTGCCAGCCTGACTATAAAGGAGCTGCTCAACTTAGCCGGCGGTCTTAAATATTATGCCTATACTAAAGAGGCTGAACTTTTCAGGTCAATTACTACATCAGGAGGGGTCACAACAGAAAAGCATTCCATTAATCTTGAAAAGGCCTTAGAGGGAAATCCGGAGCACAACTTATTACTTAAAGAGGATGACTACCTGTTTGTCAAAAACCTTCCGGAATGGGAGAGCAGAAAGATGGTCTCCCTAATGGGTGAAGTACGGTTTCCCGGAAACTATGCGATTGAAAAAGGAGAAACATTATCATCCCTAATCAAAAGGGCCGGAGGTTACACTGATAAGGCTTTTCTCAAAGGCGCTACATTTACAAGAGCGTCTGTGAGAGAACTACAGCAAAGTCAAATTAACGAATCCTTAGATATTTTTGAAAAGCAGCTTATATCACAATCTGCCAGAACTGTTGAAGCTGCCCTCACACCAGAAGAGGGAGCACAGCAAAAGGTCGTTGCCGAACAAAAAATGGCTTTGTTAGCAAAAATGAGGGCAGCAAAGGCCAAAGGAAGGATCAGCATAAGATTAGACAGTCTTGACAGATTTAAAGGGTCTTCTTCTGACGTTATTCTGGAAAATGGTGACAGCCTGATGATACCTGAAAAGCCGCAGCAGATTCAGGTTATAGGATCTGTATACAACCAGACCGCGTTTGTATTTGAATCTGAAATGAGTGCAGCATCATATATAGCAAAGGCTGGCGGTATGACAAAAGATGCTGACAAAAGTGAGGTATATATCCTTAAGATAGACGGCACAGCAGTAAGCAAAAGAGTGAACGGAAGTATTCTGAGCAGTTGGGAGATGCTTGATCCAGGTGATACTATAGTAATTCCGGAGAAGATAGAGAAGATTGCATGGATGAGGGAGATAAAAGATATAACCCAGATACTCTATCAGATTGCAGTTACAGCAGGGGTTTTAATTGTAGCGTTTTAATGCTATAATACGCCGCTTTAAAGATAAGAAAACCTCCATATAATTCATCCTCTCCAAATTGTAAAGATGGGAGATAGCAGGAGAGGGTGAAAATGTTTACCTTAATGAAGAAGGCTACTGTATTTTCATTAACATGCCCTCACTAAGGGTCTGAATGGCGGCAGCATGCCCGGAGAATAGAGAATGATTGAAGAACAGATAAATAACAAGGGGACAGAAGAAG
>JAHFER010000298.1 GCA_023248365.1 Nitrospirota bacterium | reverse complement strand
ATATTCTGTGACTGTATACTCATGACCTGGGAAGAGTTACGCAAAAATGTAATAACCGGCGGTCTAAAATCTGTAAGTGAAGTCCTTAAAATCCTTGGTAATGGCAGCGGATGTCCAGGCTGCAAACCCGGAATAAATTATATGCTTCAGGAGATTTATATTGATGATTATGAAAAAGATAAAGACGCACTCTTCATTAATGATAAGTTCCATGCAAATATTCAGAAAGACGGAACATTCTCTGTAGTCCCGCGTATATATGGCGGCGTTACCACACCGGATCAGTTGAGACGGATTGCGGATGTTGCTGATAAATACGAGGTTCAAATGGTTAAGATTACCGGCGGTCAGAGGATAGATTTACTGGGGATTAAGGGAGAGCAATTACCTGAGGCTTGGTCTGATCTTGGTTATCCATCAGGTCATGCCTATGCAAAGGCGGTCAGGACTGTTAAGACCTGTGTCGGGGAAACCCTCTGCCAGTATGGTGTTCAGGACTCTATCGCACTTGGTATAGAGATGGAAAAACTCTATCAGGGAATCCCCTGCCCTGCAAAGATTAAAATGGCAGTCTCAGGCTGTCCCCGCAACTGTTCTGAAACAAAGATCAAAGATATCGGTATCACCGGCATTCAGACAGGCTGGGAGATTTATGTTGGAGGAAACGGCGGGGTTAAAGTCAGGATTGCTGATCTCCTTACAGTTGTCCAAACAATAGAAGAGGTAATAGATATAACAAGAATTTTCCTTCAGTATTACCGGGAAAACGGCAGATGGATGGAGCGCACCAGCCAGTTTGTGGAAAGGGTTGGGATAGACCATATTCGGGAGGTAGTGCTTGAAGACAGTCTGGGAATTACAGACCGGCTTAGAAAAAAGATAGCTAAGGTTATAGAAGCGTATAAAGACCCGTGGGTGGATAATATAGAAGAAAAAAATGTCAGGGTTTGTTAAAAAACCTGTCTAAACATTGTGGGAATGATATACTTTTGATTTTTAGAGCGCTTTTGCGGACGGCTTTGTAAAAAGCTCCAGGTGCAAGGCGCGCAAATCCTGAGGAATGAGGCGTACTTTGTTGGTACGCCGCAATGACGAAGGATGTAGCGCAACGCCGCAGATGGAATTTTTACGAAGCCGTCTCTTCATTCTGTTTGCATCTTTTCTTCCTTCATTTGCTTCCATGAAAGTCCCTTATTACTTGCAAGCAGTACCAAGCCGCCTATCAGGCTTGCTATCAACACTATCACAAACCAACCAAAAGCAAAGGTCAGCGCCTCGGTTTTTGTAACATTTGCGTATGAGAAAAAATAGACAAAGGCACCTTCTCTCAACCCGATGCCGCTTATGCTTAATGGCAGCATACTAACGGTTGCGACAAGCGGAATCAAAAAGAAGTAGAATTTCCACGGAACATTTATGCCAATGGACAGGCCAATAAATATGTGAATTATTATTATCAGGGTTTGAAATATCATGGATATAAAAATTGATTGGAAAAGAACGGATGGTTTTTTCCAGAAACCCATAGCCAGCTCACCGGTTTTACCCAACAGGCCCAATAAGCCGCCTGCAAAAAATGGAAGCAGAAGTCCAAGTATTAAAAAAACATTGGCTATCAGCACTACCCAGATAATCTGTGAAGGGACATTGCCATATTTAAGTAAGGTAACAGAAATGCCTGCCATAAATATAAGTACTGCAAGACCGGTGCCCCTGTCTGCCAGCACTGATACTATTGCATGACGTGTCTTTTTATTTTCTTTGGCAATGAGATAACACCGTCCTATATCTCCGCCAACAAGTGTTGGTAGAAAAAGACTGAAGAACATCCCGGCAAAGTAGTATGTAATAAATTCTCTGAAAGTATTTTTGAATTCCATTACAACAGCAATTATCTTCCACCGCCAGGCGCATATTACCTGGCCTGCCATATATAAAATAAATGCAGCAATAAGGTAAGACAGATGCGCATGTTGAAATAGCTGCCAGACCTCTTTGATGTCTATCTTTTTAAACAGGTACACCATGAGGAGAATGCTGATGGATGCCTTTAAAATAGTTGTGATTGTCTTTTTCATTTTAAAATCCTTTATGTATTTGGTCGCTGATTCGTCAGCAGAATATACACGCCTTTCTGTTTAATAATATGGACATTCGGATTGCTTAACAGCCAGTCTATATTAAAATCCTTTGCTATAACATAAATATTCTTTGTAGAGGCTATAGTCTCCAATAATTGCTTCTGGTCCTTTGGCCTAAATTCTATCACAGGATGTCTTGCATAAAAAACAACACTCGGATTGTTCAGATTAAACGCTACAATTTCGCCGCCGTCCTTCGCCGACATAGCGCCTGCCATCCTTGAAAATTCCCTCAATGGAGTCTGAAGATATTTATCTGCAATAGGCGCTACACCATTCAGAAGAAGAATTGTTGTAAGGGTCATCATCATAACTAATATCCCAAAAGAGATTCCTTTCGGAAATATCTTCATCGAAAGGATAAAAAGAATCATACTCAGGATTATAAAGCCTCCCATTATATAAAAGACACCTACCCCTTCAATTGGTTCATAGATGTATCTTGCAGCCAATGGAGAGCTATTAAGGAAGGTTGGTATATAGATTAGTCCACCGGCTATAAGAAATCCAATGACAGCACAAAAGGTAACAGATTTATTAATCCGGTTAAATCCCCCCATCCCCCCTTTTTCAAAGGGGGGTATTTTATGCTGTTGCTCCCTGAATTGTATCCCATCAAATAATCCCCCTTTAGAAAAGGGGGACAAAGGGGGATTTGAAATATTCTCATACCAGACCCTCCCCACGAGTATGGCAAGCGCAGGGGCAAGCGGCAAAATGTAACCCGGTAATTTGGTTTTTGAGATTGAGAAAAATATAAAGACAGCAAGGAACCAT
>JAHFER010000297.1 GCA_023248365.1 Nitrospirota bacterium | reverse complement strand
AATTGAATAATACAGGTTTTTTATCAATTTTTTCAAGGAGTTTGTAGATAGGATAGGATTTATACTGCAGAAAACTGAGCTTAGCCTATCAGACAGCGACAGACTGTCTCAAATATTTGTTACGTATAGCATCTACAAGTCAACAGGTATCCATAGCCGCAACTGTCGGGGATTTCCGACAGAACTGAGTAGTCAAGAACATAAGATATTAATTACCTCAATGTCCGAATAGTTAGGTAGTCCCTCAACTCAGCCCCTTGGCCAGTACATAATGACGAACACACCCAAAAGAGATATGAAACCGCCTACCAAGTCAAACTTATCGGGAACTATTTTGTCGACCTGCCAGCCCCATAGAATGGCCATGCCTATGAATATGCCTCCATAGGCAGCGTAAACACGGCCAAAATGCGCCGGTTGAAGTGTTGGAATAATTCCATAAAGAACTAATACTGTTGCCCCTAACAGAGCAAACCATGCACTTTTCCCTTCACGCAGCCAGAGCCAAACCAGGTATCCTCCACCTATTTCACATAGTCCAGCCAAGATAAAATAAAAAAGTGATTTTGCAATTTCCATCAGCGTCTCCTTACAGGCGTAATCATCACATTATAACGGATTTAGAGGTCATGGATTTCAGGAAGGAAAAAAGAAAGAGAACAGTAAAGTGCACTCAGAAATCAACAGAGAAAAATTTTCTCTCTTGTGCCAACTTGCTCTTTTTTTATAATAAGGAACAAAAGCCAATACTCTTCCCTCCAGAGCCCTTGATTTCAGATGATATTTTCCGGTGAAGTAATCTCTGAAGTGTGCTATATTGTCTATCGGGGAGCCGGGAAAAGCCCGGTTGGTATAATTATTGTTGAACGTATAAAATAATGAAAAATGAGAAACAATCATTCACGCGTTACCCCGTCGTTTCGCTGAGTGCGGAATATTTGGTGATGGGGCACTTGATGCATAGAAATATTCTTACATACAAAGCACCACCAAACAATGAGGGCTATGATCTTATTTGCATCATCCAGATCCAGAAAAGAAATGACAGGGAACGTTCAACAACGGCATTGAGCCGGGCGTTAGACTTATAAAGGTGGTGATGCAAAATGCGAAGTCCACCATATTAAACTATGTGATAAGACCGCTGTAAGGAAACAACAGAATGCATTAAAAAAACCATCCAAAGGAGGAACTTAGGCATGAGCACGCTCTTAAAAGAGGTACTATCCGCAAATGAAGCATATGCGAAGAACTTTGGAGACAAGGCCAAGCTACCGATGCCCCCAGGGCGCCATTTTGCTATTTTAACCTGTATGGATGCGCGCCTTGACCCAGCTAAATATGCTGGCCTGGCCGAAGGTGATGCACACGTCATCCGAAACGCTGGCGGCCGTGCCAGTGATGACGCAATCCGTTCCCTGGTTATCTCCTATAAACTCTTAGGCACACGAGAATGGTTTGTGATCCATCACACGGATTGTGGCATGGAGACCTTCACTAATGAAATCATGCGCAAGCTTTTGGCCAGCAGCCTCAAAGCAGCAACCATTGATGCGTCTGGATGGCATGATTCTGGTGAGGGGCCTGGTTCAACTGAAGGCGAGTACATTGACTGGCTGACTATCGGTAAGCAAGCCCAAAGCGTTACGTCGGACGTAACGAGGATACGAAATCATCCTCTTGTACCTGTGGTCATTCCAATCTATGGGTATATCTACGATGTAAAAACAGGAAGGCTCGTAGAGGTGCCAGAGGCAAAGGAGGCTGGCAAAGTCAAGTAGCAAACAACCTAACAATTCATTCGAGAGGGACGCGTCAAAAAACGGCGCGCCCCTCAGTTCAGGCGTTGCATCTTTCTAACAGAACTGCTCACAGTTTTCTCTTTTATCAAAAGTGTTTAGTTGTAGGTGCCACGCGCGACTGTTGCCTCTCCCCAATCCGTGGTGTGCACCTGCAAATACGCACCGTGGATATCCAGCCAAGGATCTTGATTTCCGAAAGGAACATCGATTTTCTGTCAGTTTGCGGTGATCTCATTACTTCTTACAGCCGAAATGTGCGCTATAAATGTCATATTTTGGTATACTTATCAATAGGTAAATGGGTAGAGACACATTAGATAAAGTTCTCTCAGGTCTTTCAGATAGGAATATCAGGTTTGATGATATAAAGAAGCTTATCATGGATTTTGGTTTTGATTGCCGTATCAAGGGCGGTCACCATATTTTCTCAAAGGGAGGTTTTATTAAAAACATAGGGACACTTCCCATATTATTTATTCCTTTTCTTCTTTGGACGACCGCCCTTCTTTGGAAAAAGGTCTCGCTTCAATATCCGCTCCAGTTTTTTTATGAATCCTTCACTGCCAAGCGGTCTGCCTGTTGATGTAGCACGCCTTATGAATGCATTTATCTCTTTAGCATCTTTACTTATGAATTCCCTATATGATTTTGTTTCCTTATCATAAAACCCGCCCTCTTTTGAAAGTATATCATCTCTTGCGCCCAACATATGCGCTCTTGCGCTTGACCATTGACAGTCTTGTGCCCTCTTGAGAAGTTTTGCCCTTACCGGATTCTGCTCTATGTATCTCATCACTGCCCATAAATAAGGCTCTTTCTCAACTACTGAGGAAAAGAATCGGTTCTGCCATAACCTTCCGCTTCTGTTATATTTACGGTTTATGTATTGGGTGTACAGCAGGTTTGTTCCGCCAATGCCTTTGGCTAATGATGTTGACCTTTCAGGCACTGCTAGGATATGGACATGATTCCCCATAAGACAGTACGCCCAAATCTTTAAACCATATTTATCTTTATACCGTTTGAGAACATCAAGGTAAGTTCTACTATCTTCGTCATCAAAAAATACTTGTCCCTTATTATTACCCCTCTGTGTTATATGGTGAGGGTATCCCTCTGC
>JAHFER010000296.1 GCA_023248365.1 Nitrospirota bacterium | reverse complement strand
CTGAAAGGTGCAGTAAAAGTGCTTGACAGCGTTGATGTAAATCTCATGGGAGGGCACAGTTTTGAGGATAATGAACTCAAATTCGGGCTTTCAGTGACAGGCATTGTTAATAAAGAAAGGATACTTAGAGTTCATGGCGGTATGCCAGGGGATGTAATAGTGCTCACAAAACCAATTGGAATCGGGGTTATTACAACAGCCCTGAAAGGCAGAAAGGTTGAGGATGAAGAAGCAGAAGACGCTGTAGGGCTTATGCTCACTCTTAATAACAGGGCATCTGAGGCAGCACTTAATGCTCGGGCGACTTCTGCGACAGATGTAACAGGCTTTGGCCTTTTGGGACATGCCTACAATATGGCGAGAAGCTCGTCAATAGACATTGTTGTAGATTCACGGTCTGTTCCTGTGCTTGAGCGTGTGAGGGATTTTATATCATCAGGGATTGTCCCTGAAGGCGCGTACAATAACATAAAGTTTCTCGAAGGAAAAGTTGAATTCAGTAATTCTGTTTCAGAAGATGAGAGGCTTCTTTTATCAGACCCTCAGACTTCAGGCGGTCTTTTAGTGACAATACCGGAGGCAAACCTCGAAGGCTTTGCAGCAAAAGGAGTCCCATACTGGGTTATAGGGAGAGTTGAAAAGGGGTCGGGAAGATTAAGGATTGAATAAGGCGGTTATTCTATGAGTTTTTCGAAGGGATAGCTCTTTAGGTAGGTAAGGAATTCATCCACAGCATGTGATGCTATGGAATTCTTATGGAATAACAGGGAGAAATCCCTATAGAGCCTTTCTTCTTTAATGCTTATCAGTTTGAGGCTCCCGTATTTGCTCTCTTTTCTTGCTGCCCATCTCGACAGCATGGAGATCCCGATTCCGCTCTCGACAGCCTCTTTTATTGCCTCTGTGCTGCCAAGCATCATGGATACCTTCATGTCTTGTGTGCTTATGCCGTGTTTGTTCAGATACTTTTCTATTATCTGTCTGGTGCCCGAGCCTTCTTCTCTCAGTATGAAGGGCTCTTTTGTAAGGTCATAGATAGAAACCTCTTTTTTCTTTGCCCACGGATGCGATGCCGGGACTATCACCACAAGTTCATCCTGAATGAGTTTTTCAACAACAAGTTTCTGTCTCGTTACATCACCTTCAACAAAGCCGATGTCTATATTCCCTGTGTTTAACAACTCTATGATCCTCTTTGTATTGCCTACGAAGAGGTGTATCTTTATCTTTGGATGAGTTCCCCTGAAGTCTGCAAGGACAGAAGGCAGTAAATGATTTCCGATAGTGCTGCTCGCGCCAACACTGATGCTCCCCTTTACAAGACCTGTTAACTCGCCAATATCCTTATCTGCTGCTGCATATAGGGCGAGTATGTCCTTGGCATATTTATACAGGATTTCTCCCTGATGGGTAAGTGTGACAGTGTTCGATGAGCGATCAAAGAGCTTTGTTTCGTATATCTCCTCAAGTGCCTGTATCTGGAGGCTGACAGCAGGCTGAGTAAGGTGTATTATCTCCGATGCCTTGGAAAAACTCTTTGTTTCAGCAACTGTGCAGAATACTTTAAGTTTGTGGTCATCCATATCATTAATTCTTTAACTATTAATTTTTCTTATAATACTAATTGTTACTCTTATAAGTCAATATACTGAATTGTCCTTTGGGATATCGCTCCATGGGCAAAGCCGCCTGTATCCTTATCCCTTCCAGTAGAGTATTCTGGTGCATTGCGGACACTGAATAATATTGTCATTTTTCTTTATCTCAACGAATAGCTGGGGGGGGATATTCATGTTACACCCATGGCATATCTCGTCCTTTGCCTCTGCTACAGCCAGACCTTTTTTCGTCTTGAGTATCTTGAGGTAAAGATTGTACAGATCCCTGTCTGTAGCCATTACAAGCTTGTCTCTTTGGGATTTTAATTCACCTGCCTTCTTTTTTTTCTCAGCGACATCTTCCTTGAGCTTTTCCTTTAAAACCTCTATTTTATCCTTTTCTGCCCTGACCTTTGCCTCCTCAATTTCGAGTTCCTTTTTCGAGACATCGAGTGTCTCCATTAATGAGAGAATCTCGTCTTCCACTGTATAACATTCCTTCTCAGATAACTCTACCTCTTTAAGATGGGCCTGATATTCCTTGTTGGTTTTTATTTCTGCTGAGCGGGCTTTTGACTTTTTAATCTTTTCATTAATCTCATCAAGCTGCCCGTCCTTGTCCCTCTTTTTCTTAAGAAGGGCTTCATATTTTAGTTTGTGCTTCTCATAAGCTGATTGCGCATTCTTTAATGGCTCTTCAGATGCTGAAAGCTTCTGCGGAATAGCTTCAATGAAGGCTGTTTCTCTTATAATCACAGAATCTTTTTCCTGCAGCTCTATAAGGAATCTCAATTCTTCTTTCACACAACCTCCGCCAAAGTAGAATTCAAAACGAAAAATGCAAAATTAAAAATTTTAGGTTTTTTCCTTTCGAATCTTTAATTTTAAATTTTGCATTTTTTGATATGGTGGGCCCACCAGGACTCGAACCTGGGACCAACCGGTTATGAGCCGGTAGCTCTACCAGCTGAGCTATGGGCCCTAAATGGGTAATGAGCGGCAAGTGACAAGCAATTAACGACATTGACATGTGAAAGGGCATTACCTTTTAGTTCATAACTTATGACTTGTAACCCGCGACTGCCAATAAATATGCGCCCTAAATACTATAAACTGTTAATGTTCCCAAGTCAAGGATTTTTAGCTCTGACGAATTGACTCACAATAAATGTTACCGTAGCTAAGACATAAAAGGGATCGTTGACTCATAATGCATGTTACCGAAAAAACATGCATAGGAAGGGACTGCATTATGAGCTCACGATCCAGAAGGGAATATCTTGAAGCGATATATCTGAGGTACAGGAGGGCTGCCCGAAAGAAGAAAGCCATAATATTGGATGAATTCTGCGCTGCCTG
>JAHFER010000295.1 GCA_023248365.1 Nitrospirota bacterium | reverse complement strand
CTGATGGAAAAGGTTTTCCTGATGTTACGGCAATGTTCAGCACAAATCCGGAGAACCTCCTGATTGTCCAGAACCTTCAGGCACAGTGGAAAAAGAATCTCGGCATAAATGTAAAATTGGATAATCAGGAATGGAAGGTTTATCTAAAGACACTTCAGACAACCCCCCCTTCAATCTTCCGACTAGGATGGGGAGCAGACTATCCTGACCCTGATAATTTCATGAACCTCTTTACCTCCACAAGCGGAAATAACCGGACCCGCTGGAAGAACAGGGAATATGACGGCATTATTGAAGCAGCAGCGATGGAACCTGACACAGAGAAGAGAAATAAACTCTATGATAAGGCACAGAGGATACTTACTGAAGAGGACGTCCCGATTATGCCATTATTCACCGCAGCCCAGAATATCCTTGTAAAACCCTATGTCAAAGGTTTCAAACCAAATGCAATGGATATTATTCATTTGAAAAACGTGTGGATTGAGAAATAGTATTGACTGCGTTTCTCGTAAGGGGTAGTCGGATAAAAAAAGCCCTCCAAACTTTTAATGTCTGGAGGGCTTTTTATTTTTACAGAAACTATTTTACTCTTCTTAGTACATCCCGCCCATTCCGCCGCCGCCTGGCATTGGAGGCATCTCCTTCTTGTCTTCCGGCAACTCAGTAATCATAACTTCAGTTGTCAGCATAAGGGAAGCCACTGATGAGGCATGCATAAGGGCTATTCTTGTCACCTTTGTAGGATCAATAATACCGGCCTTTAGCATATCTACATATTCTTCCTTGCCTGCATCAAATCCAAAGTTACCCTTTTCACGCTTTATGCGCTCAACAACTACAGAGCCTTCCATACCTGCATTATTGGCAATCTGCCGGATAGGCTCTTCAAGCGCCCTCCTGATAATATCAACACCGATCTGCTGATCACCATTCATCTTAACTTTATCAAGACATGATAAGGCACGGAGTAAGGCAACGCCGCCGCCCGGAACTATTCCCTCTTCTACCGCGGCCTTTGTTGCATGAAGTGCATCTTCAACCCTTGCCTTCTTCTCTTTCATCTCTGTCTCTGTTGAAGCGCCTACATTTATAACAGCAACTCCGCCTACCAGCTTGGCAAGACGCTCCTGAAGCTTCTCCCTGTCATAATCAGAGGTCGTCTCTTCAATCTGCGCCTTTATCTGCTTCACACGGCCCTGTATCTTGTCATGTGTGCCTGCGCCTTCAACGATTGTTGTATTATCTTTGTCAATTGTAATACGTTTTGCATGGCCCAGATCTGAAATCTTTACGTTCTCTAATTTGAGCCCGAGGTCTTCAGAGATTACCTGTCCGCCGGTCAGAATGGCGATGTCTTCCATCATTGCCTTTCTTCTGTCACCAAACCCCGGGGCCTTTACTGCTGAACAGTTTAAAGTTCCCCTCAGCTTATTAACTACTAATGTAGCCAGCGCCTCTCCTTCAACATCCTCAGAGATAATAAGAAGTGGTCTTCCCATCTTTGCAATCTGCTCTAATACCGGGAGAAGGTCTTTCATGGAGCTGACCTTTTTCTCATACAGAAGAATAAATACATCCTCAAGTATGGCCTCCATCCTTTCAGCATCGGTCACAAAGTATGGTGAGATATAACCGCGGTCAAACTGCATACCCTCAACAACCTCAAGTGAAGTTGCCATGGTCTTTGCTTCCTCAACTGTAATAACTCCATCTTTTCCGACCTTTTCCATCGCCTCTGCAATCAGGTCTCCGATAGTGTTGTCGTTATTTGCTGAGATCGTTCCGATCTGGGCAATTTCAGAACGGTCCTGGCATGGTTTACTCATCTTCTTTATCTCTTCAATAACCAGCTCAACGGCCTTGTCAATACCCCTCTTTATCTCCATTGAATTGGCGCCTGCGGAAACATTCTTAACACCTTCCCTGAAGATTGCCTGGGCAAGGACTGTAGCAGTGGTAGTTCCATCACCGGCAACATCACTGGTCTTGCTTGCAACCTCTTTTACTAATTGTGCCCCCATATTCTCCCATGGATCTTTAAGTTCAACCTCTTTTGCAACTGTAACACCATCTTTAGTAATGGTTGGGGCTCCAAATTTTCTATCGAGTAAGGCATTTCGCCCCTTTGGTCCAAGGGTAGCTTTTACTGCATCTGCAAGCTGATTAACGCCCCTCAGAATAGCGGCCCTGCCCTCATCACTAAACAATATCTGTTTTGCCATTCAATATCCCTCCTTTATGAAATTTAATTTAGAAAAATACGATTTGAAATCAAGAACTAACTGCAAAAAAACTAACTGCCAAGGATTCCCAGGATATCCTCTTCTTTAAGTATCAGATAATCATTCCCGTCAATATTAATTTTTGATCCGGAATACTTATCAAACAGAATTGTGTCCCCTACCTTTACCTCTTTTACCTCACTGCCGACTCCCTCTACTTTTCCTCTCTGCGGTTTCTCTTTCGCAGTATCCGGCAAATATAGACCTCCTGCAGTCTTGTCTGGCTCCTCAGCAAAACTTACAAATACCCTCTCTTTTAAAGGTCTGAACTTTGTAGTTGTAGTAGCTTCTGCCATAACTTACCCCTCCTTTCTTTGTCTTGTTGTTGTTGATTGATTTAATTTTATACTCTCCGCCTGCTTTTTCCAGTCGTTTTTTTAGAAGAAAAGTACAGAGAATATATAACCACTTTTTTTATAAAGGCAAGTCCCTTTGTAAGGGATTAAACTGTAATTCTATTTGCTCTCCTTATTACCGGCATCAACAAACTCGATAATCGCCATCTCAGCGGAATCTCCAAGCCTTCTTCTGGTACGGACAACCCGGAAATAACCTCCTGCCCTGTCAAGCAGTCTGGGGGCTATACTCTCAAATAACTTTGAAACTACAGTTTCACTTTTAACATAAGCGAGTACTTGCCTTCTGTCATGAAGAGTTCCTCTTTTACCTATA
>JAHFER010000029.1 GCA_023248365.1 Nitrospirota bacterium | reverse complement strand
CTGAAGGCTATCTCCGGTTCTTTGATGAAGACGGCCTTAAAGAGCGGTTTTCTGCAGCTCTTTAGTTAAAAAAGAAAACCACAGAGAACTCAGAGAGAGAATATGTTTTTCTCTGTGTACTCTGTGGTAATTTTTTATCCTGGATTTAATTCTATATGGCAACAACAGGCTTTAAACTTTTCAGAGTGCTGGGAATACCCATACATGTGCACTATACATGGTTTATTGTTTTTTCCCTTGTAGTATATACCCTTGCTGTAAATTACTTTCCCTTTATGGGGCCGTACTACAGTCCTCCGGTTATTTGGGTTATGTCTGTTATTGCAGCCATAATCTTATTTTCCTCGATCCTGTTACACGAACTTGCACATTCCTATGTTGCCCAAAGAGAGGGGATTCAGATCAATCGTATTACCCTATTTGTCTTTGGCGGTATCGCCAGCATGGTTGGAGAGACTAAAAGTCCAAAAGGAGAGTTGAAGATCGCTGCTGCCGGACCGGCGTTAAGTTTTTTACTGGCCGGGGTTTTCTGGATTATAGCAATTATATTCAGAAGAGGTATGGCAACATCTCCTGTATTAGCCATTTCCTACTTTCTTGCATCAACAAATACATTAATTGCCATATTCAATCTTATCCCGGGCTTTCCTCTTGACGGCGGCAGGATATTAAGGGCGATTATATGGAAAAGGACAGGTAATCTTAATAAGGCGACTTTGGTTTCAAGCAGAATAGGAAAGGCATTTGCAATGTTTTTAATTGTCATGGGATTATGGAACCTCACGCAGGGGCAATTCATCAGTGGGCTCTGGTCAATTTTTATAGGTATGTTTCTCCAGCAGGTAGCAGGTGAGGGATACAAACAAACTGTACTGCACAATACATTAGCCTCTGTCAGGGTAGGTGACATTATGGTTTCTCCGGTCATTTTAATACATGATGAAAATATGACAATTGAAATGGCAGTTAATGACTATTTCTTTCGTTACCGTTATAACAGCTTTCCAGTGGTCTCTGATAGCATTCTGCTTGGAACAATTTCCCTCCATGACATCAAAAATGTTGATAAAGAGAAGTGGCCTCACATAACTGTGAAGGAAATTATGAGTACAAATCCTTCAGAGTTTACTATTTCCCCTGAAAGAAGTGCAGTTGAGGCATTAGACAAGATGGTAGAGGATAACCGTGGGCGTCTTGTGGTTGTTGAAAGAGGGAACATCATAGGTATAGTGAGTCAGAGAGACATTATGCAGGTTTTGAAGTTAAAGACAGACCTGGGCAAGAACTAAAATTGACTTTATATATTACCTTTGATAATATCCAGACAAATTAATCCATTGAATTACCTTCCTGTTTATTTGCAACAATTATGAGAAAAAAAATTAAAATTCTATACTGTTCTTCTGAAGTGAAACCATTTTCTAAGACAGGAGGTTTGGCGGATGTCTCAGGCAGCCTTCCTAAAGCCCTTGCAGACATGGGGTGCGACATAAGGGTTATTACTCCAAAGTACGCAGGAGTAAATGAAGCCTCTCAAAAACTGAACAGAATTATAGAATCAAGAGAAGTCAGTATTGGCGACAGGGTTGAAGAAGCGGGACTTTATGAGGGAAGACTTCCTGATACGGATGTTCCTGTCTACTTCATTTCAAACGATAAATATTTTGATAGAAAAGGACTGTATGGAGAAGCAGGAGAAGATTATGAGGATAATCTTGAGAGGTTTTCTTTTTTCTCTATGGCAGTGCTTTATTTTATTCAAAGACTCGGCCAGAGACTCGGATGGAAACCTGATGTCATACACTGTAACGACTGGCAGACAGCGCTTATCCCAATATACTTAAAGAATTTTACAGATTAAGATAGTTTGCTCCGAAATTTCTATGCAGGCGCCGGGACATTATTTACCTTACATAACCTGGGCTATCAGGGATTATTCAGTAAGGAGGAATTTCCCCTGACTGGCCTTGATAATTCTCTTTTTACAATCAAGGGGCTTGAGTATTATGGAAAGATAAATCTTCTAAAAGGCGGTATCATCTATTCGGATATGTTAAGTGCAGTCAGTCCTACATATAGCAGGGAAATACAAACTAAAGAATACGGGCATGGCCTGGATGGTGTGTTAAGAGACCGGGCAGAAGATATTTACGGTATCCTTAATGGAGTGGATTATACTGAATGGGATCCTGCAATAGATCCCTATATTATTTCAAAATACAGTTTTAAGACAATTACAAGAAAAAGAAAATGTAAAAAGGATCTTCAAAGACATTGCAGTTTACCGGAAAAAGATATTCCTGTTTTAGGAATGGTTTCAAGGTTAGATGTCCAGAAGGGATTTGACATATTGCTTGAGATTATTGAAGAGCTTTTGCAATTGGATATTCAGTTAATTATACTTGGTTCAGGTAAGCCAAAGTATGAAGATAAATTAAAAAATTATGCTGAAAAATACCCTTCTAAACTATCTGTTAATCTGTTATTTGACATCACTTTTTCCCACAAGATTGAGGCAGGGGCTGATATTTTTCTTATGCCTTCCAAGTATGAACCCTGCGGTTTGAATCAGCTCTTCAGCTTTAAATATGGCACTGTGCCTGTGGCTCATAAAACAGGAGGGCTTGCCGATACATTAACGGATTATTTACCTTCAGATATTGTTACAGAGAGGTGTACAGGTTTTCTGTTTAACCACTACAGCGGAGAGGATTTCTTGAAATCTGTGCTCCTTGCACTTTCTGTATATAAAGACAAAACTCATTGGAAGGATATTGTTGCCGCTGGAATGAATTCTGACTTTTCACTGAAGCGGTCAGCAGGGGAATACCTGAAGCTGTATGAGAAGGTGAGAGAGAAGATTAAAAAAAATTGAAAGGAGGGAGTATTTGTGAAAATTGGCATATTAACAGGTGGAGGAGATTGTCCGGGGCTTAATCCTGCTATCAGGGCAGTAGTTAAAAAGTCATTAAAACTTGGGTATGAGGTAATTGGTATTCGGGATGGCTGGAAGGGGTTGGTTGATCTTAATTATAAAAATCTTGATTCAAATGCTGTTTCAGGTATTCTGCACCTGGGAGGTACTATTCTCGGGACATCAAGGACCAACCCATTTGCAAAAGAAGGTGGACCTCAGAAGGTAATAGAAAATCTAAATAAGCTGGGAATTGAGGCGCTTATTGCAATAGGAGGGGATGATACACTCGGTGTTGCAAACAAACTGTATGGGATGGGTATCAATACCATTGGTATACCAAAAACCATTGATAATGACCTTTCAGCCACGGATTTTACCTTTGGGTTTGATTCTGCTGTAAACGTAGTTATGAATGCACTTGATAACCTGCATAGTACGGCAGAATCTCATCACAGGGTTCTTGTAGTGGAAGTAATGGGGCGTCACGCCGGCTGGATTGCTACATACGGAGGCCTTTCAGGAGGGGCAGATTACATACTTATCCCTGAGAAGCCTTTTACAATAGATGAGGTCTGTGACAGTATAAAGAGGAGGCAGAGCACAGGGAGGACATTCAGCCTTATTGTGGTAGCTGAGGGTGCTGTGCTGGCAGAGGCAGAGAGAGCGGTTACAAAAGACAGCAAAATAGATGCCTTTGGGCATGTTGCACTTGGTGGTATAGGAAAATTTTTATGTGAAGAGATTGAAAAGAGGACAGGCTCTGAAACAAGGGATGTTGTATTAGGGCATCTACAGCGAGGTGGTAATCCCACAGCCTTTGACAGGATTCTCGCAACACGCTACGGAATTGCTGCAGTTAATCTTATACAGAAGAAAGACTTTGGCAAGATGGTGGCATTAAGAGGAAATCAGATAATTGCGGTAAGTCTCGAAGAAGGGGTGACAAGATCAAAGACTGTGGATATGGAGCTTTATGAAATAGCAGAGACGTTCTTTGGATGAAGGAGGCTTACAAAGAGGTATAAAAAATTTAACCACAGAGGCAATGAGACACAGAGAAAAGATTTGAGATTTAAGTTTTCAAATAAAAAACCTCTGTGCCTCTGTATCTCTGTGTTTTAAAATGGGATTTTCGGATGAATACCAGAGTCCACTTATACATCAGCGGTAAAGTGCAGGGCGTATTCTTCAGGGATTCAGCCAGTCAGATGGCAACTGCCATTAATCTGACAGGATACGTAAAGAATCTCTCTGATGGGCGTGTTGAAATAGTTGCAGAGGGTGACAAAGAACATGTTGAGAAACTGGTTCTCTGGTCCCACTCAGGGCCTCCGTGGGCCGTTGTTGATTATGTAGAGAGGAAGGATGAGGTTTTCAAGGGAGAGTTTAATATGTTTGAGATAACGAGATAGGAACTTTAAAAATGAAAAAAATAAATTTTGCAATGGCATTACATTTTCACCAGCCGGTTGACAACTTCGATCATGTATTTATGGAGGCATACGAGAAGAGTTACAGGCCATTCATTGATGTCCTTGAGAAATATCCCCATATAAGAGTTACACTTCATTACTCCGGAAGCCTGTTAGAGTGGATTGAGGGGAACAAACCTGAGCTGCTAAAAAGGATTGCTGATTTAGTTGGAAAGGGGCAGGTGGAGATGATGACAGGCGGGTTTTATGAGCCCATCCTCTGTGTAATTCCACGACGGGATTGTATCGGCCAGATTAGCATGCTGACAGAATATATAAAAAACAAATTTAATACTGAGTCTAAAGGGATGTGGCTTACTGAACGCATATGGGAACCTCATCTCCCAAGTATTTTACATGATTCAGGTGTTAAATACCTTATAGTTGATGATACGCACTTTAGATATGCAGGTCTGTCTGAGGACCAGCTCTATGGTTATTACTCTACAGAGGATGAGGGGAAGGTCGTATATCTTTTTCCATCTAATGAGAGGCTTAGATATTCTATTCCATTCAGGGAGCCTCATGAGACCATTGATTATCTCAGGAGTGTAGCTTCTGAAAAAGGTGACAATGTTCTTGTATATGGTGATGACGGAGAAAAGTTTGGTCTATGGCCTGAGACATATAACTGGGTCTATAACCAGAGATGGCTTGAACGGTTTTTCGATGCATTAACACAAGAGTCTTCATGGATTAATGTTACTACACTTGGTGATGTGCAGAGGAAAGTACGTGCCCGTGGGAGGGTGTATATCCCAACGGCTTCATACAGAGAGATGATGGAGTGGTCGCTCCCTACAGAAAGCGGTAATCTCTTTGAGGAAGTTTTGAATGAGGTGAGGCAGGGAGAAAAAGAGTCTGCCTATAACCCCTTTTTACGTGGAGGGTTCTGGCGGAATTTTCTCGAAAAATATCCGGAATCCAATCACATGCACAAAAAGATGCTTCGTGTAAGCAATAAAGTGGCAGAACTCTCAGGCAGTAACAAAGACAACTTTGATTCGGTTTATATTGGAAAGGGTGTGGCAAACATGGGTGGAGGTTTACCGCAAAATGTTTATGAGGCACATCTTGAGTTGTGGCGCGGGCAGGTCAACTGTCCGTACTGGCATGGAATATTCGGAGGTCTTTATTTAGGGCATCTGAGGAGTGCTGTCTATAATCATCTGATTAAGGCAGAGAAAATTGCCGATGAGGCTTCACATCACGAGAAAGGCTGGATAGAGGTTGAGACAGTTGATTTTGATTGCGATGGAAATGATGAGGTAGTAGTTACATCAGAGGATATATCTTTTGTTGTGGATGCACATAGAGGGGGCATGTTAACAGAACTGGATTACAGGCCGGCATCATATAATTTACTTAATACCCTTTCAAGAAGACCAGAGGTATACCATAAGAAAATAGCGGCTGATGTTAATAAACAGGCAGGAGAACCCGGCGGGCTGCATTCTATTCATGATATTGTCAAGTCAAAAGAGGCTGATCTGCACCTGTATCTCCAGTATGATTCTTATCGCAGGGGGATGCTGGTAGATCATGTCTATGGCAAAGATGGGACATTAGAGGCTGTTATACAAAACAGACAGGAAGAGCTTGGAGGTTTTCCATGGATGCCGTATACCTTTAGTATAAAAGATAATGAGACAGGGAAGAAGTGTATTATCCTCGAAGGCGAGGGGCTTGTTAATGGCACCAGGCTGAGTATCCAAAAGGAGCTAAAGATAGAAAAGGGAAAATCTGATATGGTGTTTAATTACACTGTGAAAAATATATCAGGTGATGCAATTGATATATGGTTTGGTCCGGAACTCAATTTTGCCATGCTTGATGGTAATTCTGATATGTGTCAGTATGTAATTGAAGGTGTCTCTTCCGACGATTCCGGCCAGAGAAGCAGGGGAGAGAGTAAAGATATTGAGTCGTTCAGCATAAAGAACAGGCTTATTTCCACAGAGATAGGGCTTTCGTTTTCAAAGAACTGTGCCTTATGGCGGTATCCTGTAGAGACAATATCTCAATCAGAGAGCGGCTTTGAAAGGGAATATCAGAGTTCTGTAATTGTTCCTCACTGGAATGTTGTTTTAAGTCAGGGAGAGGAATGGGGAGTAAGTATAAAACTTAAGTTTAGCAGGATTTAACAGAGGTAGGTTTTTTTTCGATAATCCTGGCAAATATTTCTACAATCTCCGGGTCAAACTGAGTACCTGCGCATCTGTTTAATTCTTCAATAGCGGCTTCCTTTGGTAAGGCCTTTCTGTATGGCCTATCCGAAGTCATTGCGTCATAAGTATCCACTACTGATAAAATGCGGCAGGCAATCGGTATGGCGTCTCCGCTGATTCTGTCGGGGTATCCTTCGCCGTTGAAAAATTCCTGATGGTGACGTATTAAAGGTTTTAAATTCTTCATTGCATCAATTGGCGCAATAATATTCTCCCCAATCTCAGGGTGTTGTTTCATAATCTCAAATTCTTCATTAGTAAGTTTTCCTGGCTTATTCAGAATATGGTCCGGTATCCCTATCTTACCGATGTCATGTAAAAGGCATAAATACCTGAGTTCCTCTATCTGCTCGCCGGACATTTTTAATTCACATGCGATTTTCTTTGTAAATTCAATTACCCGTTCTGAATGGCCATTTGTGTAGTGGTCCCTTGCATCAAGTGCACTGCTTAGTGATTTAACAATCTCAATGGGCGACCTGGGAGTTGCAGTAACAGCGAATATCTTTGCTAACTGATCTGTTAAATCTGCGGCGATCTCTTTACCATCATCAAACATCCCCAGTGTCTTTATAATCTGCAATGTTTCACATACCTTTTTATTCCATAAACTTGTATCCTGAGTATCGTTTTTTGAGAATGTAAATATCTGATCTCCGCCCCTGTACTTTGCAATATACATAGCCTGTTCAGCTAATTGCAGTAACATTGCAGAGTCATGAGTTTGATAATCGCATGTGGCAAGGCCTATACTGAGGCTTGTTATTATTTCATTTTCCTGAAGCTGTTCCTTTATCTTTTTCATTATTCTGTTAGCCACTATCAGCCCATGATCATGAAGCGTCTCAGGCAGCAGGCATATAAACTCATCCCCCCCATACCGGGCCACTGTGTCAATACCTCTTGTATTATTTTTTAAACAAAGGGCTATTTTATGCAGTACATTATCTCCATACTTGTGGCCATAAGAGTCATTAAGCGCCTTAAAGTTATCAATGTCTATTATCAAAATTGAGAAAGGTTTGCTGTTCATTTTTGCACGGCTTATTTCTTCCTGATATTTTTCAAGGAAAGATCTGTGATTAAGGAGATTGGTCAGACCGTCAGTCTTTGCCTGTAACCTTATCTGTTCGTAAAACTGGGCATTTTTGATCGCACTTGCCGAGGTGTTTGCCACAACCTTACAGAAACTTATTTCTTCTGTTGTAAATTTATGCGGGTTTTTTATGATCTTTAAAAACAATGTCCCGATTATTTCTTCGTGATATAAAATAGGAATTACAAGAAGTGATTTAATCTGCATTTTCTTGAGGGCCTGACATACATTACTCATTAAGGGGTCTAAGTTTATATCATTAACGACCACAGTATCTTTACTCTCTAATGAACTGGAAATTTCAGGGTAATTTTTTAAGTCTATCTGCAAATTATGAATATCCGGGGCATCATGTGATGCCATTACATATCCGAATTTCTGCTGATTGTCTATTAGGATAATAGAGCATCTGTCAGCATGGGCGTAATCGGCTACCTTGTTTACGATAGTCCTTAATACTTCCTGGAAATTGAGGGTAGAGGAGATACTCTTTGTAATCTCTAATATTATTTCAAGCTCGCTATTTGTTGAAGTATGGGAAGTATGGTGTATGTTTCCGATAAGGCCGCTGTTTATCTTCTTGGTTCCGTTGTCTTTGCTGATAGTTAAATTTCTCACTCTTATATCCTTTCTCAAAATTTGCAGGGAAGGGTGTAGAACATGGATATATTCGGAATCAAAAAAAAACTCTTGACAGAAAAAGATTTCCTGGTATAATTTTCATAATTCCTATCGGAATAGTAGGATATAGATTATGAAATTTTCAGTCAAAAGTGAATATGCTGTTTCAGCGGTGTTAGATATGGCTCTTAATGCCGATAAGGGGCCGGTACATGTAAAGGCTATTGCAAAGAGACAGGCTATTCCAATGAGGTTCCTTGAGCAGGTCATGGCATCTCTTAAAAAGTCAGGCATTGTAGACAGTATACGCGGGGCACAGGGCGGTTATGTGCTGTCACGTCCCCCTGGTCTGATTAGTATTGCTCATATAGTAGAGGCTATTGAAGGGCCCATTGCTCCTGTGGATAGCAGCAACGGGGCTTTTGAAGAAAAGGGTTATCAGACTAACGGATGTGTTATAAAGGAAGTTTGGGAAGACGTGAAAAAGGCGGTTGCTGAAACCCTGAGTAAAGTTAGCATAGACGACATGTGCAGAAAAAAAAGGGAGAGGGAAGTAACTGTTATGTATCATATATAACAAACAGGAGGGAAGTTGATGGAACAAAACATTATCGAAACAGACATTCTTATCATCGGGGGCGGGACAGCCGGCTGTCTTGCAGCAGTTGAGTTAAAGGAGCAATTTCCAAATCTTTCTGTAACTATAATGGAAAAGGCCCATATTGACAGGAGCGGCTGTCTGGCAGGAGGAATGAATGCCATCAATGCATATCTAAATCCGGGAGAGACTCCTGAGAGTTTTGTTAAGTATGTCAGGTTTGACTCCTGTGGAATAGTCAGGGAAGACCTGGTGCTGAGCATGTCTGAGCTGTTTGAGTATTGCGTTAAAAAGGTGGAAAAATGGGGTTTGCCGATACTCTGTGATGAAAAGGGAAACTATATACCCCGTGGCCGCTGGAATATAAAGATAAACGGGGAGTCTTTAAAGCCAATTATTGCAAAGGCAGCAAAAAATGCCGGGGCAAAGATACTGAACTGGGTCGTTGCTACTAACTATATAAATGTGGATGGGAGGATTGCCGGGGCGATAGGTTTCAGCATTAGAAACGGAAATCTCTTTGTTGTAAAGGCAAAGGCGACAATTATTGCTACCGGAGGCGCTGCCGGAATCTACAAACCTAATAACGCACATGATGCACAGCATAAGACCTGGTACTGTCCTTATAATACAGGTGCAGGATATGCGATGGGAATAAGGGCAGGGGCGGAGATGACAAGTTTTGAGATGCGTTATATCGGTCTCCGTGTTAAAGACACTATTGCGCCAACAGGCACTATTGCCCTTGGAGTAGGTGCACCGCAGGTAAACTCAAAAGGTGAAAAATTTATGGCAACGAAGTATGCCCATATTGGAGGAGACGGCGCCCCAACACCTTACAGATCTCACGGGCCTTTGCAGGAGATAAAAGAAGGCAGGGGGCCGGTATATCTTGATACAAGGCATATTACGCCTCAGCAGGCAAGAGACTTAAAGTCTGCATATCTGGATATGTATCCTTCAATGGTACTATACTGGGCAGCCAATGATATAGACCCATCAAAAGAGCCTGTAGAAGTCCAGACCACTGAACCTTATGTTGTAGGCGGTCACACACAGTCAGGTTACTGGGTGGATGTAAACCGTAAGACTACGATCGAAGGTTTATATGCAGCAGGTGATGTATCAGGGGGCGCCCCCTATAAGTTTGTGAGCGGCTGCTGGGCAGAGGGTGTTATTGCTGCAAGGGCTGCCGGGGAATATGTGCAGAATATTGAACATGCGGATATCCCGGCAGACCTGATAAGTGCAGAGCGTGAGCGGGTAATTGAGCCGATACTGAATTTTACACATAAAAAGGAAGGGATTAAGCCATACGATATGGAGGTCAGACTTCAGAAGATTATGGAAGAATATGCAGGTGGAGCAGCAACCTTCTATGAGATAAACGAAGAGAGGCTCCTTGTTGCAAGAAGACGTCTATCCACACTCCCGGAACAGTTTAAACATATTGTAGCTGAAGACCTTCACGAGCTTATGCAGGCACATGAAGTAATAGACAGGGTATATGTGGCCCAAACCCTTGTTGAGCATATGCTGTTTAGAAAAGAGACCAGATGGCCTGGATACTGCACCAGAACTGATTTTACTGAACGTGATGATGAAAAATGGCTTAAGTTTGTAAACACAAGACGGGACCCTGCAACTGGAAATATAGAGGTATTCACAAGGCCTTACGAACAGATAGTGCCAGGGGATAGATATAAACCGAGGTAATATTAATCAGAAATAATCCCCCCATCCTCCCTTTAACAAAGGGGGAAACCAATAGCTATCCCCCTTTAGAAAAGGGGGAGTAAGGGGGATTTGAGCTAAGGAGGAATAAAGATGCCGGTAGTTGTTCATGCAGATAAATGCAATACTTGTCATGGTGCACAAAATCCACCATGTGTAAGGATGTGTCCGGGCGACCTTTTTATGAAGGACCCAAAGACAGGTAAGATTCTTATGAGAGCCCCTGAAGAGTGCTGGGATTGTCTGCCCTGCGTAAAGGTCTGTCCGC
>JAHFER010000294.1 GCA_023248365.1 Nitrospirota bacterium | reverse complement strand
GCTGAAGCCCAAGTGCCTTACGAACCTGTGAGGGTAATGTTGTCTGTCCACGTTCTGTTATTTTTGAAATAGGCATGTCTTTCTCCTTTAACTTGTATTTTAGATAATACATTGTATTTTGTCAAATGCCTTACTTTCTAAACTTTTCCTGTTTGACACAAGACACTTAATATTTTAGTATACCTGTGAAAAAGGGGTGCGGAGGCTCGTGATGAAATATCTTAAAATACTACTTGTTGAAACGGTCGTTAGCGAGGCACTTACAAATGGGAATGAAAATTTCCCTCCCCTTCAAGGGGAGGGCCAGAGCTTGCCCTCGAAGTAGTTATCGGGGGGTGGGGCTGGGGCTGGGCTTATCTTAGCATGAAACGCTTCTTAATTGCTGGATTCCGTGTCAAGCACGGGATGACGAAGATGTCGCTTTATTTACGGTCTACTTATTAGTAGTACTGTACAACACTGGCAAATAATAATGCTGATAATCCTTATTAGGAGGCATGTTGAACTATGACTCAACAACCGGAAATTTGGGATTGTATAAAAAGAAATCTTCCAAAGGGACACTGGGTTGCATTAGATAACATATATAAATTTATAGAAACCAATCTGAGCCTTGATAGAGAGGATCAGAAATGGCAATCTCCAAGTTCAAATATTCCAAAGTGGAAAAGGAATGTAAGAAATGTCTTACAATATCGAAAGAAAACAGGTGAAATAGAATGGGATAGCCATGGGAATTATAGGTTATAATTCCGAAGAATTAGTGTCCGTAGTCCTTTGGCATTTCAGTTATTAACGCAGGTATCTCGAGAAGTTGCAAAACGTTGTCTAATGGAAATATGTTAAAGAGAACATACAGGGAGGAAACATAATTTGATACTTACGAAAGAAGAAGTAATTATATTACGCACGATATTTCTTGAGTTTGGTGATGAACATCATTGGCAAAGGAGGACAGAACTGCCGTATGAAAATCTTGTTACTGAAATTCCAGAAGAATACAAACATAAATGGTATCTGGCCCCTTACTACTCAACATTTTACAAATCACTCGAAGGGTTTAGTAACCCTGCTGTTAGTGATAGTGTCTTCAGCTATTTCCTGTTAGACGGGAATGATATGGATAAAATTAAGGTAATTAAAGGAAATATAAAGATGGTTAGCTGGGAAGATAAAGACGGGCAAGACTGGCGAGACAATAGCATATTCCTGAAACCATATTCACAAAGTGACTTATTCCTTAACTTACGAATGGGCTTATATTATAAGGGATTGTGTAAGCCAGATTTAGCGATCACTCACCTTCTTGCATCACGTATGGCGTACTTTGAAAAGTTGAAAGGTTTTGTTCGGGAAACTGAGGAATGGCTGACAAACGTATATGCTATTACCGGGAAATATTCGGGACCATATACTTTAGAAGGAGTCTTAAATGAATTGGTTAGGAAGGGGGTACCAATATCAAGACCGGAACCACCTGTAGAACTTTTCTTGGAAATTGAAGAAATGCCCTCTTTTCACTTGGCGGAAATCTATTTACAGGAAGCAGATGAGCATCTTAGACAAGATCATATTGAAGATGCGAGGAATAATTTTGTTAAAGCAATCAATTATCTTCAGGAAAGTGAGAAATGTTATTCCACAATATTCTATAAGCATAATGAGCTAAGAGAAGTAATTGATTTGCAACCGTTGTTAGATAGTAATTTACTAAATTTCCCGGAAGCACCTTTTAAGAGGGATCCTTACTTAGAGGATAATTTATCCCATGGATTAGAAGGGTTAAGGCAAACTTCAGGACCAGAAACAGAGGAAGAATGGGAGCATGTTAAAAATAACTTATTAGACATAGCGGCAAGAGCTGAACTCGAATTAAGAGTAAAAGGTCTTCAGGAGAAAATAAATAAAATGGAGACATACAAAGAACTTGTCGAGAATGCTCCAGTGCCATTGTTGAATGAATTAAAACTTTATAGAATATTTCAACAAAGCAAACAGAGAATCTGGTGGATTGACAAGCATTTTAGTTACAAGGGATTAAATTATCTAAAAGATTCCAATCTTGCAGGAAAGGTTCTTGAAATTAGAATACTTACTGGAAAGGATACCACAATAGATGATAGATTTAAAGAAAACTTTCTTCGTTTCAAAACCATGGTTGGACAAAAAAACACCATGGTTTTAATGAGAGTAATTAAAGACGATGGTTTATTAAAAAGTATCCATGATCGGTTTATTATTTGCGATGATAATGCTTACAATGTTCCTCCAGTGGGTTCAATTGCAGCACGTCAATATGCTGAGATAAATGCGACTGATAGGATGCCGCCTTTTGCTGACTGGTGGGAATATGGAACAGATATTTAAAAAACAAGAACGTGTTGCTTGGATAGGGGTCGAACCACGCTATCCTTCTGATTTAGAAGAGAAATGATTCCCGGAACCAGGTATTTTCACTCCTTATAGCATCATTTTTATCGGGAAAATCATTGCCATAAGCGGTATCATAATAAGTCATGGAGAGAATCTCTCGTGCCAAGCCTTATAATTTGAATTAAGTATTATAGGCATTGTATAGCCTATACTACTTCTGGAATTGTACCCCACCCTCACCTTAATCCTCTCCCTGAGGGAGAGGAGATTGAGAACAAGGTGACAGGAGGTGAGAAACTGAAGATTCTTTTTGGATGAGAGCTTGTGTTCAGAGGCACAGGTGGTCAGTTTGTCGTAATGATATTGAAACATTGAGGGATATTGGACTGTCACTGTCTACATATCTGCCTAACATATATTGCAATGCATCTTCAAAGAAACTATAATTGTATCGCAACAATATGTAAGGAGATGAAATAAAATGAAGTTAAAAGCTGTTGAGTATTTGGCTAATGTGCTTTCGGATGGTCATTTGTCAATTCCCGACGAAATTAGAAAGAAGTTAAAGCATATATCTAAAAAAAAGGTGAAGG
>JAHFER010000293.1 GCA_023248365.1 Nitrospirota bacterium | reverse complement strand
ATTATCTCTTTAACCGGACAGGCATCAGCATCAACGAATATTTCCATTCAGGTTCTTTCAGCCACACAAAGCATATTATAACCACAGAGTCACAGAGACACAGAGATTTTTGATTTTACACCTCAAATCTTTTCTCTGTGTCTCAGTGCCTCTGTGGTATATTTTGTGTTTATGGATATAACCCCCTTGCCAGATGGGCATCAGCGAGTCTTTTGATTGCGCTCACCATCGAGGCCTTTCTCATGGGGATGTTTTCTGAGACAGAGAATTTGAGCGCTTTGTCAAAGGCAGTGGTGATGATTTCATGGAGGCGCTCGTTTATCTCTTTTTCTTTCCAGAAATATTTCTGCAGGTCCTGCACCCACTCAAAATATGAAACAATAACACCGCCGGAGTTTGCGAGTATATCAGGGACAACGAATATGCCCCTTTCGTTTAATATCCCGTCAGCCTCTTTTGTTGTAGGACTGTTGGCGCCTTCTATTATTACTTTACAATTCAGTCTCCCAGCATTCTCCTCAGTTATCTGGCCTGAGAGTGCGGCCGGGATAAGAATTGTACATTCTGATTCAAGAAGGGTCTTGTTATCAATCATCTCTCCATTCGGGTAGCCTTCAAGTGTATGCCTTGCCTTTTTGTAGGAGGTTACATCTGCTATGTCAAGTCCATTGTTGTTGTAGATACCGCATGTTGAATCGCTTAATCCTGTTACTTTAATATTTGAAGAGGTTAAGAACCTTGCCGCGACAGAACCCACGTTCCCGAATCCCTGAACAATAGCAGTAGATTCCTCCGCCTTTATTCCGAGATGTTTTAAGACCTCCAAAGTAATATATACAACGCCCCTGCCGGTAGCCTCCTCCCTGCCGAGTGAGCCTCCTATACAGATTGGTTTTCCTGTTACTACCCCGGGTACTGCATATCCCCTCTGCTGGCTGTAGGTATCCATTATCCAGGCCATTACCTCGTAGTTTGTGCCCACATCAGGGGCTGGTATATCATGGTCAGGTCCGATAAGCGGATATATCTCAGTTGTGTAACGCCTTGTAAGGCGCTGAAGTTCTTTTTTTGAAAGGTCCTTAGGATTACACCTGATACCGCCCTTGGCGCCGCCGTACGGAAGACCGACAAGTGAACACTTCAATGTCATATTCATTGCAAGAGCTGCTACTTCTCCAAGATTTACACCAGGATGATAACGCACACCGCCCTTGGTTGGACCAAGTGAAGAATCGTGCTGAACCCTGAATCCCTGAAATACATAAACATCCCCGCTGTCCATTTTTATGGGCATTGATACGCACAAGGCCCGTTGGGGAAGCCTAAGCCGGTTCCAGATATTCCGGTCAAGACAAATCCACTCTGCAGCATTATCAAGCTGTGATAAGACATCTAAATAAGTCGGTGAATCAAATTCGGTCGGGACTGCTTGCATGTTTTTCTCCTTACCGTTAACCCATAACTCATAACTCATTACCAATATGAATCTCCATCCCATCATACGCCAGTTCAATACCCTCCGGCAGTTCGCTGTTTACCTTATCGTGATCATATGAGTGGGAGAGGTGAGTTAAAACAGCCCGTTCAGGTTTCAGTTCTTTTATCACTTCAATGGCCTCTTTAAGTCCGTAGTGTTTGTTGTGAGGCTGATACCTTGTTGCATCTAAAATAAGGACAGATATGTTTTGCAGTGAGTTCATGGAAGTAACAGGTATACCGCTGCAATCTGTTAAATAGGCGACATTGTTTAAGCGATAGCCGAATATCATGTTTTCACCATGAAATATTCTTACAGGTATTACAGTTACGCCAAATAGTTCAAATTCAGCTTCAACAATATTTATCAAAAGTTTTGGAGTCCAGTTTTGGTTTCCGGAATCATTAAACACATATCCGAATTTATCTTTTATGGCATTCATTGTCTCACTGCTTCCATAACATGGAATGGGGGCGCCCTGGATGAGATTGAAACTCCTTAACTCATCTATGCCATGTATGTGATCTGCATGGGCATGGGTGAAAAAAACTGCATCAATTCTTGCTATTTTGTGGGTAAGGGCCTGGAATCTTAAATCAGTAGCAGTATCAATTAATATATTTCTGTTATTACTGCTGACAAGTATAGATGCCCTTGTCCTTTTGTTCTTAGGGTTGTCAGATTGACAGATGCTGCAGTTACATCCTATTACCGGCACACCTGTTGATGTGCCGGAACCTAAAAAAAGTATCTTCATTCACCCCATGCACTGTCCGGTATCATAAGCCTTTCAACAGGCTTTCCGTTCGTTATGTGTTCATTCATGATTTCAGTAACATCATTTGCTGTTACCCCATGATACCATACTGCATCAGGATAAACTATAACAACAGGCCCAAAGTTACACATCCCGATACAAGTCGAACCGGATAGGATTACACGTCCAAAGAGGCTCCTCTTTTCAAGCTCCTCGCTGAACTTCATTGCAACATTCTGTGCGCCTTTTTCTCCGCATGATCCTTTAGGATGTCCCGGAGGGCGTGTGTTCGTGCATATAATGATATGGTATTTTGGTTTAGGCATTCTTTATTTCCCCTTTCAATTTTTTGTAAAATACGTTAACCTAATTCCATAGAAACTGTCAAGGGGTGAAAAATGAAACTCACACAATCAGACATAATGAAATTAATGCAGGACAGGGCATATCGCCCGCTCCTTTTAAAAGAACTTAGTGAAGTGCTCGGTGTCTCCAAAAGGGAGCGTAAAGAGTTCAATAAGATTATAGCTAATATGCTGGAAGAGGGTCTTATAGTTAAGATTCGGGGGGAGCGTTACGGGCTTCCGGCTAAAATGAACTTAGTTACAGGTGTTCTTCAGGGACATCCTGACGGGTATGGTTTTCTGATTTCTGATAAAAAAGGGGAACCTGATGTATTTGTCCCCCGCAGGTTTATGATGGGGGCGATGAATAATGACAAGGTAGTGGTGAGA
>JAHFER010000292.1 GCA_023248365.1 Nitrospirota bacterium | reverse complement strand
CCGCCTGAGCTTGAAGATCAGGTAAGTATTGGTAAACGGGTCATTGTCCCTTTCGGAAGACAGCAGGTTACAGGGTTTATAATATCCACTTCTCATGATATCCAGCATAGTATTTCTACAGGCCTTAAAAAAAGAGAGATAAAACATGTACTGAGTATTCTTGATCCTTCACCTCTTATTGATGAAACAATGATCTCCCTGTGTAAATGGGCATCTGAGTACTACCTCTTCCCTTTTGGAATGGTTTTAAAAACTGCACTGTCCGGTATCCCTGAAGAAAAGGAATTAAAAACCCCTAAAAAAAAGCACAACATACTTGAGATGTATATGGGAAAGGAAAATCCCCCCAGCCCCCCTTTGAAAAAGGGGGGAACATTATTGGATATCCCCTTTATCAAAGGGGGAACTCATATATCCCCCCCTTTAGAAAAGGGGGGTGAGGGGGGATTTGATACAACCCACCCCATCCTCACAGACGATCAGCAAAATGTATTGCTCAGCATAAAAAACGCCATTGATAAAGGGGAATTCCGGGTACATCTTCTCCACGGAATCACAGGAAGCGGTAAGACCGAAGTCTATATGAGTGCAATTGAGGAGAATTTAAAGAACAAAAAGAGCGGAATAGTCCTTGTACCTGAGATTGCATTAACACCTCAGCTTATATCCCGTTTTGTTAACAGATTCGGGGAGCGGGTGGCAGTTCTCCACAGCGGCCTGACTCACAGCGAGAGACAGCAGGAGTGGGTAAGAATAAGCCAGGGAAAGGCAGACGTAATTATCGGCGTCAGATCTGCTGTATTTGCACCTGTTAAAAACCTCGGACTCGTTGTGATTGACGAAGAGCATGAACACTCTTTTAAACAGGAAGACGGCTTCAGGTACAATGCACGCGACCTTGCCATTATGCGGGCAAAACTGTCAGGCGCAGTTGTTGTGCTTGGCTCAGCAACGCCGTCTCTCGAATCATACTACAATGCAGGGATAAAAAAATATGTACATCTGTCCCTTCCCGACAGGATAAATAAACGCCCGTTACCCCCTGTAAAGATTATTGACCTTAGGAAAAAAGAAGGCTTCTCAATTATTACTGATGAGTTATTAGAGGCCATGAAACTTCGTATGGCCAATGGCGAACAGTCACTCCTGTTTCTGAACCGCCGCGGTTTTTCCCCTTTTCTCCTCTGCCTTGACTGTGGCGATACACCTGTATGTGCCAATTGCAGTGTGTCATTAGCATTCCACAAAAAAGAAAACTCCCTCCACTGCCACTACTGCGACTACAGAATCCCGCCTCCTGTTATATGCCCCAAATGTAATGGAACCAAATTCAAGGCCTTTGGCGCAGGAACAGAAAGGGTTGAGGAGGAACTGCAGAAGCTGATACCGGATATAAGGATTGAGAGGATGGACAGGGACACTACTGCAAAAAGACACTCACACCATCGCATATTTAAGAGCATGGAAAACAGGGAGGCAGATGTCCTGATAGGTACACAGATGGTGACAAAGGGATTGGACCTTCCGGGCATTACACTTGTGGGGGTACTGCTTGCAGACTCCACCCTTCACCTCCCTGACTTTCGCTCAGCAGAGCGGACCTTTCAGTTCATCACACAGGTAGCAGGCCGGTCAGGACGCGGGGACAAGGGCGGAGAGGTAATAGTACAGACCTTCAGCCCCGACCACTACAGCATACTCTATGCCTCAATGCATGATTTTGAGGGATTCTACAAGGAAGAAAGCGCCTTCAGAAAGGCCCTCAATTATCCGCCATTCAAGCGGCTTATCAGGGTACTTTTAAAAGGCAACAATCAGGAAGCAGTCGAGACCGCATCTCACAGGATTAAAGAAATTCTTGATAAACAGAAGACAGCCGGAATTGATATATTAGGCCCGGTTCCGGCGCCTTTCATGAAATTACGCAATAAATTCAGACGGCATATCATCATGAAGGGCGGTAATTCAAAATCCCTGAACAACCTGATTAAAACCTCTCTTAACCATTTCCATCAGGAGGGACACCATGGACACAAGGGAAATGTACAGATAGAGGTAGATGTGGATCCTATGAGTCTTTTGTGAGGCCGCATTTGTAGCAGCTATGCCTGCTTCTCATTAAATCGCTGATAGATTTTCTTAGTCAGCCACTCCTTAACATCATTTTTGAATTCTGCATTTCCCATGATTTTATCAAAAATCTCCTGATTCGAATCCATGCGCTCAATCAGCTTGTTGATGAATACCTCTTCGAATGCGTATTTAAAATTATCAAGCGGATTGTTCAATGCCCGTTTTTTCAGGTCTTCGTCCCTATAAAGTTCTTCTTCTATTTGTTCAAAGAAGAGCTTGTCGGCATCGTTAAAATCAGTGCCATATTTATCGTTCAGGACTTTGAGGATATTGGAAAGTCTGTCTTTCTCGTCCTTAGGGCGGCTAATTCCGGCCTCTGTAGTCGGGTCTATTCCGAATTCGCCTTGCACCTGAAGAACCAGGTCACCCTCTGCAATTTTTTGCAAGCGATAATATTCCAATGCTACTTCATTGTCGAGCTTTAATCTTTCTGTATAATCTGATTTAGGAAGTTTGTTTAAAAGGAAGCGGCTGTAAGAGTACAACTTTTCCAGTCCCGCATCCTGGAATGGCATTATCTGCGAAAGGAAAGAATACAGCCGCACATAACTTGTCATTGATTTCTTGAATTCATCCTGCGGTTCCTCTTCCAATGCCTTAAAACGGTCAACTGCGGGATCTATGAAAGCGTACATTTTCCCCTGATCTTTTATGGAAGTGCTGCCAGGCTTATAGAATACCTTAGCAAAGGCATCCACTTCTGACTGATAATAAACATTGGCTGCATCCGCTCTTCCTTTCAGATCATATAAATGATTTGGATCAGTAGCCTCAGTAACTGTTGTCAACTCATAGTATGGCTGAAAAGAATCAAGAATGGTTTGCCGGTCATTGG
>JAHFER010000291.1 GCA_023248365.1 Nitrospirota bacterium | reverse complement strand
AAATCTTTAGAAAAAGAACTTAAAGCTATCTGTGTCCTCGAATCCTCAGAGTCCTACCAATAACAGATCTGAACACCTTTTCCATCGGCCCATAGTTGCCTGACATCCCAGCGTGAACCGCCAAAATATATTCTTTTTTCTTTCTGCCAACAATATTCCTGAAATCTAAAGGTGGAAGCCCTGCCTGCAGTCCCATCAAAATTGACAGCATGCGCGCCACCCGACCATTACCTTCCCTGAAAGGATGAATGAGCACCAACTCCGTATGAACAACAGCCAGAGCCTCTATAATCTTTTCCAGATATTCAAAACGGCAAGGAGTATACTTGCGGAGAGGCCCTCTTTCAAGCTCCGTCATCAATTTGGGAACCTGTGCAGCAGCCGCAAAAAGAAAATCACCTTTGCTAACATTCACCTGCCGGTATCTTCCCGCCCACTCATATATCTTCCCCAACCAGAGTTTGTGAATCATGCAAATATCATCAGCAGTGAAACTGTGATTCCCCTCATAATTGCCAATCAATTCTTCAATTGCACTGAATTGCTCCTGTTTTTCAAACTTATCCATCTCACGTTTACTTTTGATGCCAAGTTTGTTTCTAAGCACACAGCCACGGGACCCAGGTTGAAACTGGGCTTCGATTAATTCAGAAGTATCGTAGTGTCCAACCTTTTTCATATGTATAATATCAAGCAGTCAACTCTTCCCTAACTTCTTATCTCATGTTCCAAAGGACAGGATAAACATCCCAATCTTTGACCTGACGAAGTACTGTTTTATCCTTCAGCCAGGCTATATACTTATTTAACCCTCTTTCAAGTAATGGTATCCTTGTAATGTTACAGAACATCAGAGTCAAGTTATCCGGCGACGGCGCGGGCGCCGCACCGGAACGTTGGTGAGGGTTGGGCGCCTATCCAGCAAATCGAAGGACTGACGGGCTTCATTGATGTCGCTTTCCAGAAGTTGTTCAAATAACTCTAACCCCTTAATGCGATACTGTTCCATTCGATGCAAGGTCATGGAAATACGGACAAGGGGTTCGGCCAGCATAAAAAAAGACGTCGCCACATTGCTGATCTGCTGTATACCGGCTTCGATTTCTTCCACAGTTCCCGATCGAGAATGTTGACCGGCCCCTCCCAGTTTGCGATGAAAGATGGCAATCAAAATATCCGATTCTTCCGCAAGGCGAGTAAGATCCATCTGCGGGTGTTCCTCAAGAACACCTGGATAAACATCTGTCTCATAACCACATGGCTGAAGAAAAATAGAACTATTTATAAAATCTGGCGTGCGGTTAAGAGAGTCGCATACTATTCGTACAACATCTCTTTCTTCTTCCGGCAAGTCTCCGGGCGATGCAATAAAAACTTTTAATCTTGTAATTTGATCAGCCAATGCTTAATGTCTCTTTTTATTGCGCCAGATTAAATGCAGTAACAATGAAGGAAAACCAGCCCGGACTGCGCCCATATACCCTTTTTACATACAGTGTTCCCAAGGTCTTACCATCATGTGTCACATCATGTGCCTCTGGATTACCCTTTATCACAGAAGCGAAGTCTCAATAGCTTCCATATCTCTATCTCCATCTATCTCCGATTTAAGGTCGCAAATTGCGACCTTAAAGATTCAGTGTGTTCAAAATTAGCAATCGCCTTCTCCTACATCTTTATTAACTTTGCCTCTGCCTTTGCCACACGCTTGCCGTCCGGCGTATGAGCCTCTGCTTTGGCCTCTAAGAGCTTCTTTGCCTCTTTGGTTATTGAGGCTGAGACATGTACCTTTTCTCCTGACATAAGCGGGTTAATATAACGTACCTCAATAGAGGCGGTTACTGCATAAATACCAAGGTCAAAGGCGAGCCTGACCATTGCCTCATCAAGCAGTGTAGCTATAATCCCGCCGTGGGTTATTCCCTTAAACCCCTGATATTCCGGGCCGGGTGTAAATTCACAGGTAATAGTCTTATTCTCTTTATCTACTTTAAAAGGAATCTGTAGACCTGAAGGGTTTTCCCTTCCGCAGACAAAGCATTTGTTATCAGCTATAAGTTTCATTTGAAAATCCTTGCTACCACCTTACTATACTCGCCCCCCATGTAAGCCCACCGCCAAAGGAGGCCATTAAAACTAAACTACCCTCTTTTATTCCTCTCTCTCTGACCACCTGGTCAAGTGTAATTGGTATAGAGGCGGATGATGTATTTCCGTAGTAAACTACGGATTGTGGTACCTTCTCTTCAGCAATACCAAGTCTCTTAATAACCTGTTTTACAATCCTCTGATTGGCCTGATGGAAAATAAAAAGGTCTATATCGTTTAATGTAAAACTACATTCTTTAGTTATATCAACTACCATTCTCTCCAGTGTCCTGATAGCAATCCTGTAGACCTTACTCCCATCCATCCTCATAAAGTGCAGACCATCATTAACAGTAGTGTAATTTGCAGGCATTCTTGAACCACCTGCAGGGAGATGTATCCAGCTCCAGTTTTTCCCATCTGAATAAAGCTTTGTCTTTATAATTCCCCGACCTTTACCTTCCTCATTTCTTCGAACCACAACAGCCCCTGCCCCGTCTCCAAACAAAATTGCAGTCTCCCTGTCCTTTGGATTTACAAACCTGGATTTTATTTCTGAGGCTAAGACAAGGGCAGTCTTACCCTGACCGTTATTAAGGAACATCTCAGCGATATTAAGGGCATATAAAAAACCCGAACATGAGGCATTAATATCAAACGCTGCTGCCTTTGCTGCATTTATATTTTTCTGTACTATACAGGCAGTAGATGGAAAGGGCATATCAGGAGAGGTAGTTGCCAAAACTATAAAATCCACATCCTGAGCCTCAATTCCAGCAGAATCAAGAGCTGCTAAGGCCGCCTTTGTTGCCAAATCAGATGTGGCCTCATCCTGGGCAGCCCTGCGGCGTTCTTTAATTCCAGTTACCTTTTCTATCTCTTCAGGG